>JANYEA010000153.1 GCA_025363385.1 Bacteroidota bacterium
ATTCAAAAATCAGAGGCTTTTTCAGTGCCCTCACAAATGGATGCTCTCTTTTTTTATGTGCACCCCAAATAATTGAGTAAATTTGCTATCTCTCTGAAGAATTTATTCCGTTTAATTATTACAAGAAATTCATCCTATGAAAACGAATTCATTCCTTAAAATAAATCTTGTATTAATGGCTTTGATTTCTGGCACCTTCATTGGAAATGCCCAAAAAGGCAACGGTAGTTATCGCATTGAAAATGATAGAATAATTCAAGGGAAATATCAAGCGAAAGCTGAAAACGATCGTCATATTATCAGTAATTATGAGAGCCAGGCAAATCTTTATCAACCTGCTGATATCAGTTTTAAATTTGCTATTAATGGAAGAGACAATGAAATGAAATCTGGGCAAGACCATCATTTTACTGTAACTGCAATAAACGGCTATTCAGAAACACCATTAATTGTATTTGGGCAACAACTAAAACAACCGCATTCTTCTAAAGAATATTTACAACCGAATACCAAATTGAAAATCCGATTAGATGCTAGGGAAATTTTAAAACAATTCTCAGAAAAAGGGTTTTATACCTGTTTCAATGAAACAAAAATTTATAAACAAGACTTTAAGGGAATCTATATAGCGGGTGGTACATTACCTATGATTTGGGACTTCGATAATTTGATTCACAAAGGTTTATTATTGATGAAAGATCCCGACGGAGATGGCATTTTTGAGACAGAATTGTTGTTGAACGCTAAAAAAGACCAGAAAGAAATTGCTAACGAATGGAAACTTACAAAAGACATCAGTGGATTCCCTCAATTTAAAAGTGAGTTTATGCTTGCTAATGCCATCTACAATATGTCGCTCGAGGAGATGATTAAAGCCGTTGAACCCGATAGTACTTTTAGAACAGGAAAAGAATGGGCCGGGGTATGGACAAGGGATATTAGCTACTCAATTATTTTGTCGATGGCGCACTTACAACCCCAGGTAGCTAAAAATAGTTTGCTCAAAAAAGTAAATAAGAAAAAACGTATCATTCAAGATACTGGAACCGGTGGAGCTTACCCGGCATCAACAGATCGAATGATATGGGCAGTTGCATCATGGGAAGTTTATACTGCAACTGGTGATAAACAATGGCTTGAATTAGTGTATGAAATAGTAAAAAATAGTATTGATGATGATTTACAGAATTGTTATGATCCATTAACAGGAATGGTGAAAGGTGAATCCTCATTTCTGGATTGGCGCGAACAAACTTATCCAAAATGGATGCAACCTGCCGATATTTTTGAAAGTGAATGTTTAGGAACTAATGCAGCACACTACCAGGCAAACAGGGTACTAAGCATGATGGCAAAAGAATTAAAACATTTTGAAGTTTCTAAACAACACGAAGTAATAGCTGCGAAAATAAAAAACGGGATCAACAAATGATTGTGGTTACCTGAAAAAGGTTACTATGCCCAATTTATATATGGCAGGAATCATAAAATAGTTTCCCCAAGATCAGAAGCACTTGGCGAAGCTCTTTGCATTTTGTTTGGTATAGCAAATACCCAAAAATCTGCTAGCATCATTGCTTCTGTTCCACAAACCGAATTTGGAATAAGTTGTATTTTTCCACAAATACCCAATATTCCTCCCTATCATAATAATGCAGTATGGCCTTTTGTGCAAACCTATTGGGCACTGGCATCTGCAAAAGCCGGAAATGAAAATGCAGTAATAGAATCTATCAAAAGTATTTACCGCCCTGCTGCACTATTCTTAACCAATAAAGAAAATTTTGTAGCAGATAACGGTGATTATGCTGGCACTCAAATTAATAGTAGTAATATGTTATGGAGTTTATCTGGGAACATTGCCCTGATTCAAAAATTGATTTTTGGTATTCGTTTTGAGACAGACTCTTTAACCTTCCAACCTTTTGTTCCATCGATATATTCTGGCTTAAAAACCTTGAAAAATTTTGCTTACCGAAAAGCTGTATTAGATATACAATTGGAAGGAACAGGTAATACCATCCAATCATTTTTAGTAGATGGTATCGTTCAGGCAGGAAATAAAGTACCTGCAAATATTCTTGGTAAACACCAAATTCTGATCAAATTAAATAACCGACCATTTAGTCCTAAATCCATCAAAAAAAATTATAACTATACAACTGTTGCAGCACCTCAAATTAAATTAGAGAAAAATAGTCTAACATGGAATACAGTTGAAGCCGCGGTATCTTATAAAATACTTTTAAATGGGTTGCTTATTGGAAATACAAATTCTAATTCCTATCCCATTATAGCAAATAAGTATGGAGAATACCAAGTAATTGCAATGGATAAGAAACAAGTTCCTTCTTTTGCAAGTGAGCCGATTGCATTGTATAACAATAAAACAACTTTAGTTATAGATGCTGAATTATCGAATCCAATATCAAATTTAAAATATCAAGGCTTCAACGGTAAAGGTTTTGTAGAAACAAGTAAAACAGTGAATAGTATTTTGTTATTCCCTGTTGAAATAATGAAAGATGGCATGTATGCGATAGATTTTAGATATGCAAATGGAAATGGACCTACCAATACCGAAAACAAATGTGCTATACGATCCTTACTAATTAATGACGAAGCAAAAGGCACCATAATATTACCTCAGCGAGGTGTAAAAGAGTGGAGCAATTGGGGATTTAGTAATAGTGTTCAATTGAGCCTAAAAAAAGGGCAGTACCAAATACAATTAAGTTTAAAAGATTTTAACGACAATATGAATCTGGAAATCAATCAGGCAATGATTGATCAAATCAGAATTACCAAACTTTAAAATAAAAAAGGAAAAAATCAAACTAATTTTTTCCTTTTTTAAACATTATAAATGTAGGTTCACTACTCAATATACTTTACGCTTCTTGCCAATTTCCCATTTGAATTAATGCCTTCTAAAACAATTTGTAATTTTTTACTTGAATCGTTGTTGTAAAATTCAATTTTAACCCTTGGGCTTCTTTTATTAGTTAGTACGAATGGGTTCCAATAAAGGGTAGTTCTATTATCGGCATCAAAGTTGCCAGTGGGATTTTCGTAATTAGGATTATAAAATTCTTTAAAAACTGAATACCCTCCTAAAACAGTATTTTCCATACCCTTGCTATTCTCAGAGCCCCCTCTGCTATTCTTGCCTTTTTTTGTATAAATAGCTACTGCTCCGCCACTGCCACCACCCAAAGAACCAAAAAATGGAGGCCTGATTGCTTTAACATACGCTATATCTGAAATTGGCAGCGAAAGAATCAAATCTAGTGGTGTGCTAATTTCATTTAAAAAGAAGTCTGTATTAGACCCTCTCCATGATGCGGATGCCTGGGCCCCAGCAACAGAGATCTGTAATCCGGCCACTTTGCCTTGCAGATAAGTTAAGATATTGATTCCACCCATTGCACTTGGATCATTGGTTAAATCAAAAGATGTACCATCAAATCCTGAGAACATGCCACTTGTGTATTTCTCATCCAAAACCTGGAGTGGCGATTTTGATTTGGATTTTACAATTACTTCCTGCAAAGTGGCAGATGCCATTTGCTTTTTTAACTTTTCTTGTTCCAATAAATAATAGTTCAATTTAGCACGAGCCATACTATCACTCCAATTATTTTGAGTACCTATAGAACCCATAGAAATTTTCTTGAAATCCTGTTTCAATAATCCATTTTCAAAATGAACCTGTGTGATATCTGTGAGTTTATTATTTCCATTAAACCCATAAAAGATGCGAGAAGTGTCGTAGTAAAAAATGGATTTATCTTCAAAAGTTCCATCCTTTAGAATGGGTACAAATGCAAATTTCTTACTACTGTCTTTTCCTGCTATCACTAAATTTAACATTAATTCACTCGAAAGTTTCGTAGATGAACTCCCAAATACCTTACCGGTAATTTTCATAAAATCAGTTTCGCGTGGATATTTCAAAATAGGAAGTGTACCTGATTTTATTTTATCCCAATCAAATTTTCGCCAACCATTAGTCAACATCACCAAATCTAAATGAGCTGCAATACTATCCGCATCACTAGAAAAATAATAAGCAGGCTGAAATACTTTTCCCCGAATTTCATTACATAATAAAAAATCAGAATAAATATTTTGCTGCTCTGGTAATACAATAGAAGCATCCGTAATTGAGATAGACATATTTGCAGCTGAGGTATCTGTAACCAACACTTCAATCACATTTTTACCCCTCTTATTCATATTACTTAGCTGTACCGATAATTTTGCATTGAATTCATGCAACCTGTTATTTACAAATAAAATTCTTTCTGCTAGTGGTAACCAATCGCTTGTAAATAAAGAAAATTGAACAATCCCTGTAGGCAATTCATCAATTGGTAATCCAGCTCTTTGCACCTGACGCTCCTCTCCCTTAAAATCAACTGTATATATTAAATGCTGATTTTGATGAACCAATAATTTCATTTGTTTATAATTCTGAGGCACATCCAAGGTTCTTTCTACTTGTGCATATGCCTTTTCATTGTCCATACTGAGCTTCAGTATCACTCCATCTTTTTTGGCAGGATTGATTGCGGTTACCCCTTTTTGAGCATTTTCATCCGTCCAACTTAATTGGTAGTTTTCTCCCGCTATTGGCTTTAACTGAAATACCCCCATCCCATCATGTACTACTTTTAATGTGTCGAGGATTTTATTTTTATCATTGATTAAAAATCCTTTTACCAAAACAGGAATACCAGAACCATTGGTTGCCTTGAAAGCAACTTTACTATTTAATCCATTCACCAATACACCCCCTTCCGGGAAAACCTCTACTCTTGTTTTAGGGGATATCATTGTTTTTGTTTTTGTAATAACTCCTGAATTAATTGGAATTGTTTTTTCATATAAAAAAACACTATCCTCATTCAACATCCAACGTGTAAATGCTTTTATGCGTAAAAAATCGCCTTTATAATTTGCGGGCACTTCAAAACTGCCCTTTGTAGAGGATTGAAATAGAGGTGCAACTGTTTGTTTAATATAATTACCACTTGTATCGTACCACACCACATAAATATTCTTACTTACAGTGGTAAATTCAGAGCCAGTTAATACATAGAGTTTATAAAATATGGTTTCTCCTGTATTGTAAATAGTTCTATCAAAATGGATATGGATTTTTTCACTGGGAAATTGCTCTTCATAAACGCTTAAGACAGAGTCATAAACTTGAGCATGCACTTTTGACACAAATAAGCTTAGAATTAATAAAGCAAAACAATTCAATACTATTTTTCTCATTATGGCTAAATTAATAAATTCCCGGTTTGCAATTTGTTAAACAAATGGGATTGATTAAAACAAAAATACCCCCGAAAACACAGGGGCATTTTAATACTGTATATTTGATTAATACCAATTCATAGAATCCACATAGTACAAACCCTCCTAAATTAGTTATAAGATCGTTTATTCAACAACCAGTGGGTTTCTTCTGGTTGGAATTACCGTTTGTTCATCATCACTTAAATATGCCCAGAACTCGTATAACGCAAAAATATCACCTGGTATCTTTGGAGTATTTGGTTCTCCATTACGCTCATATGAGCCTAATAATTCTCCATGATACTTCAACTCTGATAATTTCTCTTCTAGGGTCAATAACTTAAATTGCTCGATTGTCATAATTCTGGATAAATTTTAAATGTCTTTCAGCCCGCAATCTAATAAGAAAAACACAAATAGATCTTAAAGCTTATAAATTTAAGCTATCAAACTAATTTTCATCTTTTTTTTGCTTCATTAATTGCGTGATCCACCGCCCTAGCCGTAATTGCCATATAGGTAAGAGAAGGATTTTGTGTAGAAGTGGAGGTCATACAAGCTCCATCGGTTACATACACATTTTTACACTGGTGTAACTGATTAAACTCATTTAATAAAGAGGTTTTAGGGTCCTTACCCATTCTCACCCCCCCCATTTCATGAATATCCAATCCAGGGGCTGCTTTAGAATCAGAAGTGCTGATATTTTTAAAACCTGCCTTCGTATACATTTCGGTCATTTGTTCTAAAAAGTCCTTCACCATTTTTTCATCATTATCATCATAATCAACCTGAATATTCAATTGTGGTATACCCCAGGGGTCTTTTAAACTTGGATCTAGGCTTACATGGCTTGCTTCTTTAGGAATAGTTTCACCCATCATGTGCGAACCTACATGCCATGGGCCTAAGTCCTTTTTAGCAAGTTGATCCTTCAATTCTTTACCAAAACCCTCTGTATTTCTCTTAATATAACGACCCGACGAAAATCCTGCCGCATATCCTCTTAAGAAATCCGTCTCCTGTTTCTCTACATTTCTGAATCGAGGCAAATAAGCACTTGTGGGTGATCTTCCATCTGTAGTAGAATCCATAAATCCTTCATACTCTGCGTTGATTCTTGCACGATAATTATGAAATGCAATAAACTTACCTAATAATCCAGTATCGTTTCCTAATCCATTGGGGAATCGATTTGAAGTAGAATTTAGAAGTAACAGATTGGTATTAATTGCCCCGGCATTCACAAAGATCACTTTGGCATAATATTCTACCATTTCCTTAGTTTGGCTATCTACCACACGAACACCCGTTGCACTTCCTGCCTTCTCGTCGTAAATAATGGAATGCACCACAGAAAAAGGGCGAAGTGTTAAATTGCCCGTCTTTGCAGCCCAAGGAATAGTTGAAGAATTGCTACTAAAATATCCTCCAAATGGACATCCTCTTTGGCACAAATTTCTATTCTGGCATTGCCCCCTACCTTGCTCTACATGAATTGGATTGGGTTTCGTTAAATGGGCACATCTCCCATATATTAAATGACGTCCAGAATAATTTTTTTGGAGTACTTCTTTAAAATAATGATCTACACAAGTAAGTTCTAAAGCCGGTAGGAACTCTCCATCTGGCAGATGTGCCAATCCATCTTTATTCCCTGAGATCCCTACAAATTTTTCCACATAACTATACCAGGGTGCAAGGTCTTTATACCTGATTGGCCAATCAACAGCAAAACCATCTCTTGCCGGCCCCTCAAAATCAAAATCACTCCAACGTTGGGTTTGTCTAGCCCACATCAATGATTTACCTCCTACCTGATACCCCCTGATCCAATCAAATGGCTTGCCTTGTATATAGGGATGTTCCTGATCTTTTACAAAAAAATGAGCCGCATCTTCGCGAAATGCATAACACTTGCTAATAATAGGATTGGCATCTGTGATTTCCAATGGCATTTGTAAATGATGTTCAAATTCCCATGGCATCATATTGGTGGTTGGATAATCCTTTAAATGTTCTACATTTCTTCCTCTTTCCAAAACAAGCGTCTTCCAGCCTTTTTCAGTGAATTCTTTTGCTGCCCAGCCACCGCTCATTCCAGAGCCAATTACGATGGCATCAAAGCTTCTATTTTTTGCAGAACCATTAGCATTCTCTCCCATAAAATATTTTGTATTTTTTAAATGATTAGGCTTTTACACAACCATGAAACCGTCCAGGTATCTGTTCGTAGATCTGTACGTTGGTCATGAAATATTCCGAGCTGGTATAGGCATAAAGTGCAAGGCCTTTTGCCTTTTGATAAAACACAAAAAGGGTGTCTTTTCTATTATCCCTTAATTCAATAGACTTAATCATTTTTTCGCGCTGTGCAATAGTTGCCCGGTTGAAAAATTGGCCAGTCTCTTTTTGAGAAAAAAGATTTAATTCATTAATTCCTTTCACTACTTCTTCCTGATCATTCTTCGGAGTACAGTCATCAAGTATTTTCCAAGCAAAAAGATCCAGATGCAAACTTGTAGCTCCAGGGGTATCTGTTTCAGGAATAATAGTTGCGAATAAACTAGCAAAAGCAGCTTCCTGATCTGGGCTAATGTGAAGTTGCTTTAAGGGAATTCCTGATTTTTGTTTATCAAATAAACAGGAAGGGGCGAGTGCTGCGGTTGCAGATACAAACAGTATCTGTTTCAATAATGATCTGCGGTGAATAATCATGGCAAGTAATTGTTCCTACAATTTACGTGCAATTCATATCAAAAAATAAAAATCGAAAAAAATTTTTAAAGATATATCCAAACGATATTTAAGTTAATTAGGCTAGAATTGGTTCAATACTTTTATCTATGGCAGACAGTATTCCCTCTACTAAATCATCTAAAGTATCTGATCTATCTTTTAAGGTTGTTCGGCTACTAAAAATATGGTTGGGGAAATGTTGAACAAAGAAACTTGAATATGATTCAAATTCCCAATAAACAAAATTTCCTCGCAATAAACCATTGATTCTTTTGCCTTTTATTTCTGCTTGCACAGGTATCGAAAAGAAATTCATAGGTTAATAAGTTTATTCAAATGTACAAGCCTTCGGTCATGCCAACTTGTAGTAGTATTCCCAAAGTATTACCGCTAAAACACCCAATTTTTTCCTATTTTCTATCTATTATCCTGCTAATATCAATATCAAATTACAATGTATAACTAATTCGACTTTAACGTATTATATAAGTATAAATGAGAAATGATACCTTTACCCTTCAAATTTCAATTTATGAAAACATACAGTGCTTCTCGTATATCTGAAGGCAATAAAATATTTCCTTGTGTTATTTCAATTGATGATCAGGCAGTAACCTTTACATTACCTGGGTTTTTCAATGGTAAAGAAACAACAATACCCATGAGTAGAATTTCGTCTGTAGATATAGAAACTCCATTGATTGGTTATTCTACCATTATCATTGAAACAACAGGCGAGGGTAGTATACGAGCGCACGGATTTACAAAGTCGGAAGTAAAAGAAATGAAAAAAGATATTTTATCTAAAGTTCTTTAGACTTTATTCTACGGAGATTCTCTTGATAGTAAAATAGTTTTATATACTATCACAATACATGATAGATAATTTTATATCGCATCAATAGCAAAATGTTGCAATATAAAATTTATGAAAAATGCCATTCCCATTTTTGTTTTTGTAATTTTCCTTTTATTTAAAAGCATTGCTATTTTAGCTCAGGAGCCATTCAATACAGACATTCGTTTGTCAAATAGTAGCAGAAATCCAGCACTTACAGGGATTCAGGTTGATGACTTGAAAATCGGAATTTGTTATCATCACCAAATCAAAACATGTTTAGTTCCATATAGATCTTTACAAATTCAAATAGAATCTAGATTTAAGAGAAAGGAATCCGAAGATGGTTTTACTGCGGGGGCATTAATCAGATACGATGAAGCAGGAAACAACCAATTAAAAAGAGCACAGTTTCTTCCAGTGCTAAACTTCCATAAATCATTAAGTGAGATAAAGGTCTCTTACCTGAGTTTTGGTTTTATGACTGGTATTTATAAAACTCAGTTTGATCCTTTTAACTTGCCAACTATTAAAAATTATCATCCAATTCCCTTTGCCCCTAATGATCCTGTAGCCCAAAAAGTATTAGCAAACAGTAGCAGTTATTTTGATTTTTCTACCGGGTTTAGTTGGTATTCTGATTTAAATCCTCAAGTTTCTATTAATCTGGGTGCTGCTCTTTTTCACTTCAGTCAAAATGCGTGGAAGCAGGAATTTACAATTCCTAAAATACCCCGAGAATGGGTACTCAATAGTAGTATTCAGCTTACAGAAAAATCCTACTCTGTAAAGTTACTCAACGACATCAGAATAAATAAATATGGAACTACACTATATTCAGCTTTAATTGGGGGCATTCCAATTTGTGAAAATTTATTAAATCAATCTTCTGAAATCCAATTGGGGGCATTTTATAATTCAAACAAGGAAATATCACCCGTTCTTTCAATCAGTTGTCCAGGTTTTTTAATATCGGTCAGTTACAATATTTTAATGCAAAATAGAAATAAAATACCTGTATTAGAAAATGCTATTGAATCAAATCTAGTGTTTCATATCAATACGCATAAAAGAAATACTGATTCTGAAAAAATGCGGTGCTACTTTTAAAGAACTGGAATGATAGTATCTTCTATTTCCTTTTAGCTTTTTCCCACAATACTGATTGATTTGAAGAAAGGTACCTTTTTATACCAGCAAAAACTGCATAATTCATCATGCAGAAATAATAGGGAATAAAAAATAATTTTATTTTAATTGATCTGGATTGCATCATCCAGCCTAAAATAGCAAATCCATAGAATAACACCTGACCAGCTAATACTATATAATACTTCACGTCTCCATTTAGAGCGATTACAATATACCAGTTTAACAAAAAACAAAAAATCATTAAAAATGGAGTTATTGTCCACCTGAGTATACGGTGACTTAAATATTGAAAGCTCAGAATGGGATGTCTCAATGGATTTAATAATGCAGAAAGCCTTAAAAATGATTGTATCCCACCTGCCGCAATTCGAATTTTTCTTTTTAATTCTTCTGTTGTATTGGCAGAGGCATTTTCAGTTGCATAAGCATCTGGTTCATATACAATCCGATAACCCTTTTCAGCAATCAACATAGAAATCATAAAATCGTCTAACAAAGTATCTATAGGTACGGGAATATATAAAGAGGTCTTTACACTAAATAACTCTCCGGCAGCACCCACAACAGAAAATAATTCAGAATCCCAAGCTTTTAACTTTGATTCATATTTCCAATAAAAGCCCTCTCCTGCGGTTGCATCTCCACTATCATCAATTTGAACCCTTTTTTCACCGGCAACAGCACCCACAGTAGAATCCTGAAAATGTCTACAAATATTCAATAATGCTTTTGTATTTAAGAGTGTATTTGCATCTGTAAATACTACAACATCCGTTTTCACTTCCAGCATTGCCCGATGAACTGCCACAATTTTTCCGGATCTTTCAGACTGATGCATTAATTGAATAGCTCCATATTTAGAAATAATCTCCGGGGTTTCATCTGTTGATCCATCTGTTATAAAAATATATTGAACCTTTTCTGCAGGATATTCTAAAGCTAGCGTGTTTGTGATTTTTTCTTCTATACAATAGGCTTCATTATATGCTGCCACAACTAATGTTACAGTAGGAAGATTATAATTATTATTGAAAGTTTTTTTCTTTCGAAAAACGCGTAAAATTTTTACTATAATAAATAGAAGAATACCATAACCGATATAGGTATAAAAAATAATAAAAAGACATAACCAGAATATCGTTTGCATAAGCTTATTTTAATTTATATCCTAATGAATTACTATCTACCCTATTAGTAATATTCCACCAAATAGCCCTTAACAGAATTAATATAAAACCGAAATTACCTTCTTTTATATAATGTATGATATTTCTAGGTGTTACTAAAAATAAAAAATGAAAAGAAAAAATCAACCTTTGAAAAACATTTGCATTTCTCCTGCTAAAAAGTATTCTATTCCGATTCATAAAATATTCTTTCAAGGGGCTTTTCTGACCAACAGAAACCGATTCTTTATGATAGATCAAAGCTTGCATATTTAGCCTGATCTCGAATCCGGCTTTTTTAATTCTAGCCCCCCAATCCATCTCCTCGTAATACAGAAAATAATTTTCATGCATCAAACCTGCTTTCTCAATCGCCTCTTTTGAAATCATCATTGCAGCACCATGACCAAACCCTGTATTACCTGTTAAATAATCATACTGACCATTATCTATTTCGAATTGACCAATACACGCATTCCTTGCTGTAAAATAATTCATTTCTGTATAACCTGCATATTGCAGGGTATCTGGCTGCTGAAAGTATTTGATTTTGGGAGAAACCATTCCTGCTTTAGGATAGTTCTCAAAATCTTGTACCAATGTATTAACTAGCCCTTTCGTAAATTCAGTGTCATTATTAACCAAAAAAAATAGGTCCCCCTTTGCCTTGGAAATTCCGAGATTATTGCCTCCAGCAAATCCAAGATTCACTTCCGACCGATAGAATTGAACAAAAGGGTATTTTATTTTCCAATTAGGAATCGGGTTTATGGTGCTTGCATTATCAACTACAATGATCTCATAATTATTGTAATCATTCGTTTGATAGAACGCATTTAAGAATTCATCGGTAACATGGCTATAATTAAAATTGACCGTAATAATGGAAACAAGTTTCATATCAATTTTTATGTCAATAAATTAGTATCAATCCAGTCTAATACTTTTGAATCAATATTTGTGTCAAATTTCCTTGCGAAAAATTTACCCGAATTACTAAGATCATCAATGTCTTGTATCGTTAAAATTTTGGGGCTTGCTCCACCTAAAGTCCAATCAATATACCGAAGATTATTATTCGTTAGTTGATCCTTAAATTTAGAACTATACAAAATAGAATGAAATAAGATCTCATCACTTCCCCAGGTAAGCGCAAAAAAGCGTTTAACATGGGGGTTTGATTGTAAGTAATGAACGATGTATTCAATATGCTCAATTGTAATGGTAAACCATTGCGATCTGCCAACATAAGTTAAATCTTTTGGGGGTGTTCTTTTAGGCAAACAAAAATTCACTAAAATTTCTATTAATGTTTTACCGGGGAATGAAAAATCTGTTAAGTGAAATTTTTCTAGTCTAGGGATTGCTTCGTTCCATTCTTTATAAATAGGATAAAACTCCATAAATGCTTTTCCCTGATTCTTAGTTAAGAAAAGAGACATCGCTTCATTGGTCATTAAAGGATAATCTTGTCCGCTGATTAATGACACATATTGGTTACTATCAAAATGCGGAAGAATTTCAATGAAGCTATTCACCATACTTTGCACCATACTATAAGCACCCCAACTAACTTTTACCCTATTTTTAATAAAAACAACATTCGATAAGTTTTGATATTCCTCAAATAAAGAGATATCAATTTTAAGATCGAGGTGAAGAAAAATAGTTGCATTATCTGAGCTTAATCTATTGACAAGTCTTCTAAGCTGACTAGTATTGGTATGAATCAATATAAGAAAAACTGAATTCAAATTATTGAGTTACTTGGGTGATTATGAATATAGTGGTTTTCATTTATGCGAATAAAAGATTTTAAAATTATCGTTTTTCAACTTCCCATTTTGAAACCGCTTTATCTATTTCTAACACACAATTTTCCCAAGTATGAGTTGATGCAAATTGGCGTCGCTTATTTTTCATGTCAATATTATTGCTCTTCAAACCCTCTTCTATCATGTGCACATAATCTTCTTTCGTTTGAGCCAAATAACAAAAATCCTTAAAAATATCCATGGCTTCTGTTTTAGTAGCAACTACAGGCTTTCCTACTGCAAGGTATTCATCAATCTTTCTCGGATAGTTGCCAATGGTAACTTGATTCACAATTTGCGGATTGATGCATAAATCAAATACATTAATGTAAGCAGGTAGCGAAGAAGCATCTTTTGAACCAAGAAAATATACGTTGCTTAGTTGATGTAATAATGAAGATTTAAATTGATCGTCTTCAGGACCAACTAATACAATATTCCATTCTGGCCTAGCTGTAGCGATATGATGAAGTATTTCGATATCAAGGCGAATACTTTGTAATGCACCTACGTATCCAATAATAGGAGCTTTAATTGAAATCATATCCAGTGGAACAATATCTTCATCACAATTCGAAAATATTTCAAGTTCGCATCCTTGTCCTACATAGAAAGACTGGCTATTATATTGTCTGCAATAATCAGCCAGATAGGTTGAATTGGCTACACAGATATCTGAGTCTGCAATTAGTTCTGGTTCTAGTTTAGTACCGTGTAATTTCCAATAGTCGACCGCCAACATAAAATCGCGGGAATAATAAACACTCACTGCTGGTTTTAAAAAATATTTCAAATGAAAAGAACGAAACATATCGTTATCATTAAATAAAATATAATTTTTGAAGTCAAGTTTCTCAATTGCTTTTAAAATAGCTTTTGCAAAAAGTCTATTATTTCTTTTATTTATTAATTCAAAAATTCTTTGCGAATTTATCCAATTAATTGACTCTATTACTTCATCGGGAAACAGATTCCACAAATTATCCTTTATACTAATCAATCCAGGTTCAGTTCCTCTTACAATAGCAACTCTCTTAAGTATTTTTGGATCTTTTTTGCCACGAAATTTACTAATTCGATCTAAGGGAGAGTTCACATATAATACACGATTATATTTACTCCATTCTAGGGCTATATTTTTACAATTACTACCAATAGATGTATCCCAGGGCTGCTGACCTACAATAATAATATCTCTACCCATCATTTTATTAGCATTTCCCATCGGCCGCAAGGTTTTGCTGCTGATCAATCCTATAAATAGATACCATCAAAGCAACCGCCAAAAAGAATAATACATTTGATGGATATTGTACAATTGCTTGTTGAGGGAAATTACCAATATTCCAAATGAATACAATTAACACAACTGCTAAAGAATAGCTTTTTAATTGCGGATCAATGATTTTAAAATAATTATTGATCCCTGTTTTGAGAATCACAAATATCATCAAACTAAAAAGCAATAATCCAACCCACCCTAATTCAACAGTAGTTCTTACATAGCCACTATCTGGCTGGAAAGTTCCTAAGAATGAATTTGGCGAAAAACGGGCTCCCCATTCTCCTGTAGCTCCTAAGCCACCACCGAAGGGATGACTATATACATAGGGCTTAATTTTAGCCTGATTCTCTTCACGTAACTGGTAAGAAGCATCTTGTTTAGGTCTGAAAGCTGTTTGGAATCGGAGTATATTTTGGTTCGAAGTTGGCATTACTATAAGAAATCCAATAAATAAAAATGCTCCTAAAGTGAACATCAATATTTTTTTATTGAATTTTAAAATGGCAAAAAGAATTAAGGCAATAGGCAAAAGTGGATTTGCTGCCCTAGTACCTGAAAAAATCATTGCATTTAAAAAGAAAAAAGCCAAAAAGGCTAAAATTACTTTTTTATATCTTTTCATTGGACCAGTAATCAACGCCATGCATAAAATACTTCCAGTAGCCATATTATAAGCAAAAGTTACAGGGTCTGAAAACATGGAAAATTTTCTCCAGTGGCCTGCCAGAAATAAAAGCCCAGCGAGATCGGGATTGGTATCTAGCCAATTTTGCTCAACTGCATCAAACCCAATATATTCCTGCTTAAAAGCGTAACAAGCAGCTATAAACGACCAAAAAATCCACCATTTCAGAATTGTTTTAATAAACTTTTTTGTGCGTATATTAAATACAAAAATAAAATACATGAGTGTAACTAAGGCTACTGTTCTAACTGTATATAACCATGCTAGTTTCGACGCAGCTGCTGGATTTACCGCTTGCATTAAATTATAGAGAACCCATATTAATATAAATATGCTAATATTATTATTGAATACCTGCCACTCTTTTTTTTGTTTCATTTGAATGAACAGCCCTAAAATAAATAAAACAAGCATACCATCCATCAAGGTTCCCAATGGAAAACTTCCAATCAAATATCTTGAAAGCCAAGCCATAATATATGCCAATGTTATATAAACTATTATTCCAAATGCAGGGTTCACTAAAATAAAAAATACAAGTAATGGAGTCACTAAAGAAATAATCGTAACAAGCCCAACCATTATACCATATAATGCGGTTGCATACGCTAATGCAGTTGACAGTATCACAAATATCAAAAATACTAACCAACCTGAATAATTATCAATTAGCAGTTTTCTCCTCAGAAATTTGCCAATCGATCTTTTAGATTGATTATTAGAAGGGTCAATATTTAAAGTAAGATTTTCCAAAGATTAGGTTAACATTTTAAAAATAATGGCTAACTGAATTATTATTACAAAAGCAATAGCAACTTTTCTAGTAATCGCTTGAATTCTAGCTTCTGCGAGTTTATCTGATTCTGCTTTTATTTGTTGCCTTGGAATTGTACGCATTGCAATTATTTGAGTTCTTCAATTTTTTTATCATGAAAATGTCGTGTTGCCACAGAAATTTCATTTGCACTTTTCATTTTCATTAAAGATAATACCTGCATATACATGAATTTAGGTATCCCTCTTAATGAAGCATAAATTCTTTTATCTGCATTCGACAAAATAAGTGCTAAAAGAAATCCTAGTATAAAGAAAAGGAATCCCAAAAACCAAATGAATGATTGCATTGGGAAGATGAAAATATCAATTGTCATACAAAAAACAGATAACAATAAAAAAATGAATAAAGGAGGCCTCAAAAGAACTAATCCAAATAAGAATTGATTCCAATTAAACTCAATGATTCCTTTCACTGCTATCGTAAACCCAAATTTAAAATACCTGAACCAGGTATTAATCCAACGAGCCCTTTGCTTAACAAGTTGATCCGACCGTGATGTTTTTTCATCATAAACGATTGCATTTTCAGCAAACGCAATTCGATGACCTCTTATAACAATTTCTTTTTGCAAAATTTTATCAAACCCCGCACCCGTAATATCAAGATGTTCTAAGCATTCTTTATACAAAGAAGTGGTAAAAGCCATACCGGAACCATCTAAAGTTGCGGATGATCCGGCTTGAAATAAAATTTTACCAGAATAAAAATGATAATAAATATCTCTAGCCGCATCCAAACATGCGATAATAGTATCTAAATTTTTAGCACTTCGCAAACCTTGAACCGCACTAAATCCATTATCAAAATAAACATTTAATTCATCCAGATATTCAGGTTCTGCTAAATTATCACTATCAATAATGGTTATTCTATTATGCGCTCGTTTAAACCTGTTTATTGCATAAAAATGAGAACGGGTATTACTAGATAAGGTAGTTTCAGGTTTTAATATAATAACCCGTTCATCTTCAAAACTCAATCCGCTAATATCACAATTATCTGCAACAATATAAATCAGGTATTTTTTGTATTTCAAAAGAAGCAGAGATGAAACAACAGGTATTATTGTATTTATCTCTTCGTATGCAGTTATAATAATTGCATAGTCTGCATCTTCTGTTGATTTATTTATTTTCCTTGACTTTGGAACTATTAAATAAATCAAAAAAATCAATATGGGGAATACTAAATTATAGCCGATTAAGATTTGAACTATTTGCCATAATAGCATCAAGTTATGAATGTCCATTACAAATCATTATTATTGATGAAAATCGATGATTAGTTTTTTGTAATCTTACCATTTTCATCTCTATTAAATATCCAGCCAATAAATTTTTCTTTCAATCCTGTTAAATAATCAACACTTTGCTTTGTTTGAAGTGTAATTTTTCCACCTGATTCAAATACTGTAAGTACTTTCTCAGAAAATAATATCCACTCTTTAGATTTATTAAAGGAGTTTAAACTTTCAGATTCAATAATTATGATGTCAAAATCTTCTTTTAATTGGTCAAGTTTCAATTCGATATTCTCTGAACTGCTTAATTCCAATAAACTTGCATCAGTTCCCCTATTACCCATTACTACAATTTCATTTTTAGCCCTGTCGGAATTCAATAATTTTTTACCTGACAAATAATCATCAATAAAAAACTCAGTTTCCGTTTCTTTTGTGATAACTGGACTTGAAAAATTGCCATCTATCAATAAAACACGCTTTTTTATTTTCAAAAAAGCATAGGCCAAACTCATGGAGAAGAATGATTTACCCTCACCACTCGTTAAACTATTGATCAATAAAATTTTGGATTTACCCATTTCATTCTCAATCTCAAATCTGCAAGACCGCAACATTTCCCTGAATGCTAGCATACTTGCATTTTCTTTAACAGATTCTCCCCATAATGCCTTAAGCTGAATTAAAGAATTCCCCAACAATGGTATTGAACCTAAAACAACCTGATTGGTACTATCTGCAAGTTCGCTCGAATTTGAAATTGAATTATCAAAATAAAATACAATGAATAAACCAAGGAGCACTAAAATCAAGCTAACCAAAACAGATACAATAACTAATAATATCTTTTTGGAAGCAAGCGCTTGAGAAGGAACACCTACTTCAATTTGTTTTAGTGAAATGGCTAAGCTAGACTCTAAGCTTGATTGATTATACCGATTTTGAGCATCCAGGTACTCCCTGCTAGCGATGTCAATAGCACTTTCATAATTTTGAATAGCGGCTTCATGGGGCACTAACACATCATACTGTTTGTTCAGGCGATTTATTTCATTTGTAAGCGTTGACAAACTGAATTTTGCTAAATCGTAATCTAATTCCAATTTCGCTTTTTGCTGAACAAGGCTTTCTTTAGAGCTTTGTGGATTCGAAATATATTTATCACTCGCAAGTTGAATTTGAGAGTTGGCTACATTTTTTGCAGAATCGATTTTGTGTTTAATCTTTTCGTCGTAATTACTCTTAATATATTCATCAGACATATTCAACAAAAACTGCTTTGTGGATGCAATTTGCTGATTAATCGGAACTACAGATGCTTCGAAATATTTTCTATCTTTTGGATTGAACTTTTCTTCAATATTTTTCAAAGCACCTTCATAAGAAGCAATGTCTTTTTCAGCAGATTGCTTAGTGGTTTGATAATTATTTAATTGAGTAAATAAACTCTTAGCCTCTTCACTAGTATTTAGTATCCTATTTCTAACCTTATAAGATTCTAGCTCACCCTTTAAACGTGCCAACTCTGCACCCTTTTTACTTAAAAGTGTATCTAAAAAATTTACCTTTTTTTGATTATTGTTTTTTATAAAATCAGAATAGTAGGCAATGAATTCTTCATTCGTTGCATTCACTACATATGCCGATAAATAAGGATTATCAGAAGTGAAAAACACATCTATATAGTCACTATTATTGGGGCGAAAAATAAGCAGATTCTTTTTAATTTCTTCATAGCTATAGCCCATGCTTTTGATAACTTTTATCAAACCTTTTTCGTCTTCATTATAAGGATTTAATGGAGATTTATCGGCATAGTGCTTTTTATATACCTCAATTGCGTGGGTAATGGCAGATTCATTTAGCTCTTTCAGTAGTTTACTTTTCTTTCTAAAGGGAACTGAATCTGTAAGGTCATGAATCATTAATCGATAAGAAACCTGGTCGGAAACTTTTTCAAGTCGCATCATTTCAAGAAGGTTTCCAAACTCAATATTGATTTTATTTTCCTGAAATCCTTCTTTAGAAAGCACTTGCTGACTTTGATCAACTAAACCAGTCGACATTCTAGCATGAGATTCATAACTGTCGGCTAAATTTTTAACCAAAAAGAAAGAAACTATTAATGTAACCATAGGAACTCCAATGATCAACCATTTTCTTTTGCCTAAAAGCTTAATAAATTTTGCTACTTCCATTATTTAATTTCTGATAGTTTTTTACCTACAATTGTTTCAAGACTTGCTTTTGCTATTAAAAGGTTTGCCTCAGCATCGATTACTTTTTTCCGGCCATCTGATTCATAAATCAAAGCCCTTGTAAAAGTTTCAAAGGTCACTTCACCTTTTTCAAATTTGTATCTAGCCTCTTTTACAACACTTTCTGCCTCAATAGCAATTTTACTTTCAACCCTAAGCAGCACTGAGGTTTGAACAAATTTGATATAACGCGCCTTTACTTCACCTTCTAAAATGTTTATTGCTTCTTGTTTTCCAAGTTTTGCCACTTCCAACTCTTCTTTAGATGTTTTAACCAAATAAGGCTTTTGCAATAGATTTCCAATATTGATATATAATCCAATCTGAAAACCAGAAAGGGTAGGTTGATTTAAACTCGTTGAACCTCCGGTTGGACTATAGTTTAATGTGATCGAGAAAATGTCGAACCAAGAAACATTTGCTTTTTGAATATTAATATTAGCTAGGTCAATTCTCTTTTGATTGATTTTTACAATCACATAATTATTCTTAGCTATGTCAATTAACTTATTCAAATAAGTGCCAGAGACTTCAGGCATCATCGTTTCCTGTGCTTTCAACTTAGTAAAAGAGTTCGCAATTATCAAAATAATAGTTACGGAAACGAACATTTTTAACCTAGCTGAAATTAACTTAAACCTCATTTTATTTGCTTCAACTCCCATACAGAATAATCTTTTAAAGGTGCTAATTGTTTAAACCTAAATCAACCCCATTTCTGCCTTTAAAAGCAGCAGGTAGTAAATTTAAAATCTATAAATTAAAAATAATATTTAAAGATAATGAATAACCCTAACTATATAGCGTTTTATCAACATCTAATCACTTTAACGTTTAAATATTATTTTTATTTAAATAATGCCTTAAAACATATTAAAATTTAACTTTAAGCTTTTAAATCAAACTAATGTCGCTAAAAGCAGCCATCAAAAGTAACCCTAGAATCAAAAAATTGATCCATTGGATGCTCATTCCTTCTGGAGAAGCTAGGCCTAGATTTTGGGTAAAGCTTTTTATCAACCCTTTTTTTCATCAAACAGGTAAAGGATCACAAATTAGATGGCATACAAGAATGGATGTTCTACCCTTTAATAAATTTGTACTTGGTGCGTCTTCTACCATTGAAGATTATTGTACTATCAACAATGGTGTAGGAGATGTTATCATTGGAAATAACACTTTAATTGGCATAGGGAATACCATAATAGGGCCAATAACAATTGGGAATAACGTGATCTTTGCCCAAAACATAGTTGCTAGTGCCTTGAACCATGAATATCGTGATCCTAATATTCCCATAAGCAAGCAACCCATTAATACTGCAGCAATTACCATTGAAGATGATTGCTGGATCGCAGCAAATTCTGTTATTACAGCAGGTGTTAGAATTGGCAAACACAGCGTAATTGCAGCAGGCGCAGTTGTAACAAAAGACGTTCCCCCTTTTTCAGTAGTAGTGGGAAACCCCGCCAAAATTTTAAAGAAATTCGATTTCGATTCGGGAATCTGGGAGAGGGTTAATTAAACATTTTCTTTTTGGAAAAGTGCCGGAATTGTTCTTAAAATAAGTATGATGTCATTTAAAAAACTATTATTTTTTGCATAGATATTATCTAAAAGAAGACGCTCATTTTCATGCATTTTTCCGGTGCCCCTTTTTTCAACCTGCCATAATCCGGTAATTCCCGCAGGCGCTAAAAACCGAAGTGCATATTTATCAGTAGTTAATTTTTCAGCTTCATACAAGGGTAAAGGCCTGTTACCTACAATACTCATATCTCCAATTAAAACATTCCAAAGCTGAGGCAATTCATCAATACTGCTTCTTCTGATTAATTTACCTACTCTTGTCATACGGGGATCATCTTTAATTTTAATAAATGTGGAATCCCGATTATGAATTTTCTGCTCCATATATTCTTTCTCACACATCTGAACCGTATCTGAATAAATAGGAAATTGACAGTCTTCTCCCATTGATTTGCAATCTTCACAAAGAAACTCGCAATATGGCTCCCCATCTATTTCTTGTTGATGATGCTTGCTTTTTGTATACTGATTAAGGTGTTTCAGATCCTTTAACTTTTTATCAGAATCTAAAAACATAGATCGAAACTTATAAAATTTAAAAATATGATAACCCCTTCCTACTCTAAAAGAATAATAAAATACTGGGCCCTTTGATTCCAAACGAACTAAAAAGCCTACTACAATAAAAATGGGCGCTAATATTATCAGTGAAGTGCCAGATACAATAATATCAAAAAGACGCTTTACAAATGGCGTCCGATATTTTACTGTTTCGTCATCATTTATCCTCTTGGACTTATGAATTTCCACCCAATTTTCAATAATAAAGTTGAACCTTAATTCGAAATTTTCAATCTTAAAAGGTGTATGGAATATTTCAGCAACTCCAGCCTGGAGTGCGATTTTCATAATTTTATCATTCCAATGCTTACAAATGATTATGAAAGGTATGTGTAGGTTTTTTTTATTTTTTAATACCTCTAATAATGAAACCCCAGATGGCGACATAACTTCACTCTGACTAATCACAGCTAATACATTCCATTCATTTTGATTCCAATGCTCTAATAAATCAATCCCATTTTTGAAAGAGATCAGTTTAGCATCCTTTAAATAACTTTGAGAAAGCATTTGCTCTACTTCTGCATTGCAATTAACCAATGCAACAACTGACAATTTGGATGGAACTGAATATGAAAGATCTGTCATATTATATCAATAAAATCATATTAGATGGCCCGTTCTTCTTAGAACTACCTTAATTCTAGCTTCTAATTCTTTAGGGTTGAATGGCTTAACAATAAAATCGTCTGCTCCAGCATCCAAACATTTTACAATCATTTCTGTGCTTTCTTCTCCAGATAATACCATTACAGGAATCGATCTGAAAAAATTACTCCCTTTGATTTGCTTGATAAATTCAAAACCGCCCAACTTTGGCGTTTTTAAATCTGTTATAATGATATCAGGAATATTTCCATTTTGCAAATATGAAAAAGCCTCTAACCCATCAGAAAAAATCTGTAACTGAAACAGATTACTAAAATATTTAGAAAGGATCGATTGCATAAACTTATCATCTTCTACAATAACCATCTTTAATGCATGTGAACCAATAATTGACATATTAAACTTTATTGATTATTGAAATTGTCTTAAGATTTCGGGTGTAAAGGTATATTTCCCTACACAAAAAAAATTAAAATAATGTACACATATCTTTATAATGCAATTTTTTGACCAAAAATTGTCAATTAATTAATATTAAATTAATTAACAATAAATACATTATTCTTTTTAAAACATTAAAATTATTCATAACTGACCATTACACACGAAAAAGGTTCCTCACGATATAATTGATTCAGAATGGGCACAAGTTAATAAAAAAATCTTCCTTGAGATTTGCATTGTTTCCTTAATAATTACATAAAAACAGCTCTATTAAGTCAAACTTTGCTTAGTTGCTTTGAAGCATTCCTTGTAAATTAGGATCAGCAAATCGATGAAATCCATTTATGAAAGCACTATTATGCAAAAACTATGGGAATTCGCAAAATTTAGTATTCCAGAATATTGAAGATCCCCAAATATCAGATAAACAGGTATTGATTTCTGTAAAAGCATGCGGAGTTAATTTTCCCGACAACCTAATGATACAGGGTAAATATCAGTTTAAACCCAGTTTCCCATTTGCACCAGGTGGTGAAGTATCCGGTATAATAATAGCTATTGGCAAAAAAGTTACCCATTTTTCAATTGGAGCAAGAGTTTTAGCTCTATGCGGATGGGGTGGCTTTGCTGAACAAGTTGCGGTTGACGAAAACCGTGTTTTCCATATTCCAGATCAAATCGATATGATTACGGCTGCAGGAACTTTATACAATTATGGTACTTCCTATTATGCCCTGAAACAAAAAGCCGCTATTAAGCCTGGCGAAACAATCCTGATTATAGGTGCTGCTGGAGGTGTGGGACTGGCTGCTGTGGAATTAGCTAAAGAAATGGGTGCCATTGTAATAGCTTGTGCCTCTTCAGATGAGAAATTAAAGATTTGCAAGACAAAAGGGGCAGATTTTATCATCAACTATAAAAAAGTAAATTTAAAGGAACAAATTCGGGAAATCACTAAAAACAGTGGGGTTGATATTGTATATGATCCCGTAGGAGGAGAATATGCTGAAGCAGCCCTCAGAACTATGGCCTGGAACGGTAGATACCTTATTATAGGATTTGCCAGTGGTCAGATACCTCAATTGCCCTTTAATTTACCTCTATTAAAAGGTTGTTCAATCATTGGCATTTTTTGGGGCAGCTTTGCTGAAAAAGAACCCCAGGAGAATCTTAAAAATATGGGGGAACTAGTACAATGGTTGATTTCTGGAAAAATTAAACCACATATATTTAAAATTTACCCATTAGAAAATGCAGCAGATGCACTTCAAGATTTACAGGATCAAAAAGTAATTGGCAAAGCAATTATAAAACTGGGAAATTGGATAGAACCCAAGTTAATAGACACCAGTAATAAACTTAAATCTGATATTGATCAAGAAGAAATTTTACTTCCCGTTGTAAAGTTTAAAAACAAATTTGAACTTAAAAAAAATATCGGAAGAGAACTTGGTAAAACAAACTGGCTAACTATTTCACAAGAAAGAATTAACCAATTTGCAGGAGCTACACTTGATTTTCAATGGATTCATATAGATCCAGAAAAAGCAAAAACATTTCTTCCAGGTGGTAATACTATTGCACATGGCTATCTTACAATGTCGCTTGTGTCATATTTTGTGTACCAACTTATTTCTATTGAAAATGTAAATTCATTATTAAATTACGGAATTGATAAAGCCAGATTCATCTCACCCGTTCCAGTAGAAAGTATCATTCGAATGTCTGCCAGTATTAGTAATGTAGAAGAATTACCGAATGGAAGTATTAAACTTTTCTTGCACTGTATTATTGAAATAAAAGGGCAAGAAAAACCAGCTTTTGTTGCTGAGATTATCAGTATGGTTTTTTAAATCATACTATTACATTCAATAAAAAATTTAAGCATGGCTAAGTATACAAGCATGGAATTTCTACGATTTATTTTATTTGAAGTTCACCATGTTGAAACACTTTTCGAATACGAAAAATTTTCTCATCTTGATTCTGAACAAGCATGGATGATTGTGGAATCTGCTAAACAATTAGCAGATCAAGAAATGTTCCCATACTTCAAAATATTAGATGAAAATCCCGCATCCTACGACGGGAAGGGAGGTGTTAAAACACACCCACAATTAAAAAAAATAATTCAGGGTGCAGCTGCTCAAAGCTGGATTGGGGGCTCCGCAAAATTTGAACACGGCGGCTTACAATTACCTGAAATGATTTTTAATACGGGCCATCATATATTTCAATCTGCTAATAATAGTGTTCAAGGCTATCTTGGTCTTTCTACAGGCTCTGCAGATCTTATTAATAGTTTTGGGAATCAATTACAAATTGAAACTTATGTTCCACCAATCTATGAAGGCCGTTGGCAAGGTACAATGGCATTGACTGAACCTCAGGCAGGAAGCTCTCTTTCAGATATCTCCACAAGTGCAAAATCAACTGAAAATGGGTATTACTTAGTGAAGGGGCAAAAAATATTTATTTCCGGGGGGCAACATGAGGCAGTAGAAAACTTTGTTCATCTTACCCTCGCAAGAATTGAGGGAGCACCAGCTGGAGTAAAGGGAATTTCATTATTTATTATTCCAAAATACAGACCTGAAAAAGATGGCAGCTTAACCTATAATGATGTGTATTGTGCAGGAGATTTTCAGAAAATGGGGCAAAGAGGATATGCCACAACACATTTGTCATTTGGCGATAACGATGATTGTAGGGCGTATTTAGTTGGTGAACCACATAAAGGACTTTCCTACATGTTTCAAATGATGAATGGCGCCAGAATAAGTGTTGGGCAATGCGCAGCATCTGTGGCAATGGCAGCGTTTCAGTCTTCCTTGCAATATTGCCTAGAAAGACCTCAGGGAAGATCTGCTTCAGAAAAGGACCCAACGAAATCACCTACACTTATTATAAACCATGCTGATGTTCAAAGAATGTTATTTACTCAAAAATCAATTGCAGAGGGGTCTTTATCGCTAGCGATGGAGTGTAATAAATTATATGATCAGGTAAATGGCAGTTCCGGAGAAGTAAAAGAGAACCTTCTGTTGCTTTTAGAGCTACTTACCCCAATTGTAAAAACATATGCTTCTGAACAGGGAAGCCGTTCTGCTTCTTTGGCCATTCAAACTTTGGGAGGATATGGATTTACCACTGATTTCCCAGTACAACAACATTATAGAGATTTAAAAATAATGTCTTTATATGAAGGTACAACCGGCATACAATCATTAGACTTATTGGGAAGGAAAGTAACCATGCAAAATGGTAAGGCTATAAAGCTCTTAATGAATTCAATTGAAAACGACTTAAAGTCATCTTTACATTTTGAAACCTTGATCCCTTACTGTACAACTTTAAGCAATGAATTGAAAAGGATGGAACGTGTACTGGAAAATCTTTCCCGGTATTTACAGAAAGGGGAAGTGGAAAGATATCTTTCTGATGCAACAGTTTTTATGGAAATGGCAGGGTATATCATCATTGCTTGGCAGTGGTTGAAAATGGCTTCGGTTTCTGCAGAAAAAATTAGTGAATCAGACTTTAAATCCAATAGTCAATCCTTTTACAAGGGGAAAATTCATACAATGGAATTCTTTTTCAAGTACGAATTGCCTCATGCTGAAGCCTGTGCAAAAACACTTGAAGATCTGCATACACTAACAAATGTTAAAAACCAGGAACTTTTTCATTAATGTTTTACTTAATACTAAACTATCCACAACTTCAAAACATTAGATATTTACACAGTTGAATAACTACCTTTATCGCTATAAATTGGAAGAAATATGCTTAAAGTTGGCGTTTTTGGAGTGGGACATCTTGGAAAATTTCATCTCAATAATTGGAAAGAAATTGAGGAAGTGAAAATTGTTGGATTTTTTGATCCAAATAATGACAATGCAAATCAGGTGATTGAACAGTATGGCCTGAAACGTTATATGGATGAAGATAAACTCATGGACGCCTGTGATATTATTGACGTCATCACTCCTACCGACCACCATTATGGAGTATGTATGCAGGCCATAAGAAAAGGGAAACATGTGTTTGTAGAGAAACCACTAGCAAATACAATCCAGGAAGGAAGAGACATTGTAAATATTGTGAGGGAAGCAAATGTAAAAGTACAAGTTGGTCACGTGGAAAGGTTTAATCCTGCCTTTTTAGCATTAAAAGATATGAACCTAAATCCTATGTTCATTGAGGTTCATAGACTAGCACAATTTAATCCTAGAGGAACAGAAGTCAGTGTAATACTTGACCTAATGATTCATGATATTGATATTATATTGAGTCTCGTTAAAAGTGATGTAAAACATATTTCAGCAAGTGGTGTAGCAGTAATGACGGACACTCCAGACATAGCAAACGTTCGTATAGAATTTAATAACGGCTGTGTAGCTAATTTAACAAGTAGTCGAATTAGTATGAAGAAGATGCGTAAAATGCGACTTTTTCAACCAAACTCCTATATAGGAATTGATTTTCTTGAAAAGAAAACAGAAATCATCAAGTTGAAACAACCAGAAGACACAAACGTTTTCTCCTTTGATATTGAAACGCATAACGGAAAAAAAACAATCGCAATTGCAAATCCTATTATAAACCAACAAAATGCAATTAAATTAGAATTAGAATCATTTGTAGATTCCATTATTACCAATTCTCCTACAGTTGTTAGTGAAATAGATGGATTTCTTGCAATGGAGGTTGCACACCAAATACTGGAAAAAATTAATAGTACCAGTATCCTGGTTTAAATGAATGGAAAACAATTTTAGGAATAGCACCATTTATGCACTTAGTGATTATATATTTTCCATAATCAGTTGGTTTCTATTTAAAAGTGTTGCATTGCCCATTCAATTTTTTTTCATATCAGCAAACTCATTTTTTTCCAATCAATTCATCAAAGAATTTCTTTTAATACCCGCAGTATGGGTTTCCTGGTATTTATTATTAGGCAGTTATCAGAAATCACTTTATCAAAAATCAAGATTAAACGAATTAACAGATACCATTCTCAATTCTTCATTAGGTTTACTTATTATTTGGATGCTCAACTTTCCAAATAATAGCGTTGCATTTTTAAGTATTTATTTACTTATCCAGTTTTCTGTTATTTTTATTGGCAGGGCCATTATTTTAGAAAGAGTTAAAAAAGATATTATTCAAAAAAGAGTGTTCTTCAATACACTTTTTATTGGAAATAATGCAAACTCCGAAACCATTTACAAAGAACTTATCAAAAACTTTTCTTATCTGGGCTTTAAACCAATTGGATATTTGGCTTCTAACGAAGATTCGAAAAACGGGTTAAATAAATATTTGAAGTGTTTAGGTGATGTTAGTGATTTACACAAAGTAATTGATGAAGAAAAAATAGATCAAGTAATTATTTCTGTTGATAAAAAACAATATTTAGAAGCAGAAATCATAATCAATTCATTGATTGAAAAAGAAGTGCATATCAAAATCGCACCCAACATGATTGATATCATATCTGGATCAGTTAAAACCAATAACGTATTTGGTGCTACGCTTATAGATTTGGAAAATGAATTACTTCCTCATTGGCAACAAAACATAAAGCGTCTTTTCGATATTTGTTTTTCCATATTCAATCTTCTCATTTTAAGCCCCCTATTGTTTTTAGTTGCTATAATTACAAAATTAACTTCCGAAGGAAATATCATATATTCACAAGAACGGGTTGGACTTAAAGGCAGGACTTTTCATATCTATAAATTTAGGAGCATGAATGCTCATGCAGAATCCAATGGTCCAGCTCTTTCTTCCGACAATGATATACGCATTACAAAATGGGGAAAATTTATGCGTAAATGGCGAATCGATGAATTGCCACAATTATGGAATATTTTGACTGGTAGCATGAGTTTTGTTGGGCCAAGACCAGAAAGAAGAATTTATATTGATGCCATTTTAAAAAAAGCTCCTTATTATCGTTTTTTACTTAAAGTCAAGCCTGGGCTTACTTCCTGGGGAATGGTTCAATTTGGCTATGCTTCCTCTATTTCCGAAATGATTGAAAGAATGAAATATGACCTTATGTATATAGAAAATATTTCGCTCTTGCTCGACTTTAAAATAATGATTCACACTATTCGCATCATACTTTTAGGAAAAGGCAAATAATCATTCAAAGAAGTATTTAAGATACCAATGGGAACCCAAATCCAGATACTACATTCGAAAGAAATTGATCCTGAAAAATGGGATCATTGCATAAACAATAGCAGTAACTCATTGATATATGCTGGATATAATTATCTTACTAATCAATGTATCAACTGGTCGGGATTAATCATTAATAATTATCATACAGTTCTCCCTTTACCCTGGAAAAAAAAATGGGGAATTAGATATATATATGCTCCTGCTTTTATACAACAATTGGGATTTTTTGGTAACCTCGTTGATCTACCTATTACACAAATCATGGATAGAATTAAAGAATTTGCAAAATTTGGAGACCTTTTTTTAAACTACCAAAATAAAGAACTTTTATCAAATCTGGATTTTGTTGAAAAGACAAATTATATCTTAGGCCTTGACAATTCTTATCCAAAAATTCATTCTAACTACGCACAGGATTTACTTAAAAACTTACAAAAATCAGAGAAACACAACCTTCAATACTTACAAACTGTTTCTATCGAAAACACAATCGAACAATTTCAAATTAATTACCAGAATCGCTTTCCTCAATTCAATACAAAAACTTTTCAGAACTTAAAAAACACCTGCAAAGAGCTTGCAGAAAATAATCAATGTTTTACTCGTTCCGTTTGTTATGAAACAACTGATCAAGTTATTTCAACAGCACTTCTATTAAGAGATAATAAACGACTTTATCTTTTACTAAATAGCACTAGCTTAACTGGCAGGTCATTATCAGCAAATCATTTTTTGATAGATAGTATTATAAGGGAATATTGTGAAGAAGCACTTATTTTCGATTTTGAAGGATCTGAAAGAAAAGGGATCAAAGACTTCTATCAATCATTTCAACCAATAAATCAACCTTATTTTCATGTTAGATTTAATAATCTCCCTTTCTTAATTAATCTGATTCGAGCCTTATGGATAAAATAAAACCCAAAAACTCATTTGCAGTTAAATCTCTCAGATATTCTACTTCTAAATAAATGCAGTACCTCCTCCCAGTATCACTGCAGAAGAGGGAAGCAAGGAAATATAAAATTATCGATTGGCCGTTTTTAATTCTCGAATTCCAGTAAATGCTTTGTCTTTGTAGAACAACGGACTTAAAATATCGCTCATATCTTTATTACCTTAAAGGCTATTTGCAAATTTTGCAACTGCATTATCATTAGCATCAGCACTTGAAATTCCACTTACAAAAAAGAAAAACAAAACTAGTAATTTAAAAACCCGGTTTGGATACATGATTTATTTAATATCAGGAATGTGACTACTTATATTCTTTAGAATTGCATTAGATCTTCATCCTTTCAACAACTTCAATCCCTGAATTAGGATCAATCCCTTTTAATTCAACATATTCAATATTTGGCACCCAGAAAGAACCACCATTCACTCTAATAAAAACTTGTTTTAAAATAGCTTGCTGTTTATTAATATCTGTAAAAACATAGAATTTATTATCAGTCGACTTCTTCAAATACATAATCTTCTTTTTATAAGAAACAAAATGAATTTCATAATTTTCTTTACTAATCATTTTAGATTTTATTCCATAAGCAAAATTTCTTTGAATATAATTCAGGTCGTCGTGTTGCCCTTTTTCTGCATAGCGAATCCAAAAAACATGCACAGGCTCATCTTCATTTAATACTCCATTTTTAAAGTTCAACTCATAAATCAACGTATTGATATTTGGGTCTCTTTGCATAAAAAAAAGCTGATTCGCATTTCCAGATGGAGTTGGATACCTTGTATCTCTTTGGGCAAATCCTTGCTTTGTAATCATAAGTAGCAGCAAAAAAAACAATATAACAGAATATTTAATAAGAATTCTCATGCTAATTTGCTTACCTCTTTTTTCAATATTAGTTTACTGAATGAAGAGATGGTTTTAGAAAAGGAAATATCAGTAAATTTAAGAACAAACCTTCAAAATATTTTTCGTTCATCTTTTTCTTAAAGATTGTCTTTTTATTTTATGGGCTTCATTACTGCAAAATAGATCTCAGAACGTATTTCAAAACCCAATCCAAGATATAAATCAATTGCACGTTGGTTATCCTGCCGTACGTGCAAAAAAGCAGATTTACCAGATCTTAGTATTTGTAATAAAAGATGATTTACCAAAGCAGCAGCATAGCCTTTTCCAGAACATGATGGATGTGTACAAACTGCACTTATTTCAGTAAACTTTGAAAGATGTAACCGTTCTCCTGCCATTGCCACTAATTGGCCATTTTCAAATACACCTACATAATTGCCAAATTCGATAGTTCGCTGCGTAAAAGGCCCCGGCTTTGTTAGTGCAGTTAATTCTATCATTGAGGGTATATGTTCGTTGCCAAGAGCTTGTATGGCAACTTCAGATCCCAAAAATGGTTTCAGGTTAGTGCATATCAATTGATATAACCCAAGAGAAAAAATCAATTCAAAATTCCCAGAAAGAACAAAAGGCTTAGCTACCAAAGTTGAAACTGTTCTTCCAGCTGGTAAAAAGTTGAAAAGGTTTTGCTGAGATGCAAATTTCCAATTTGGTAAGGCAACAAAAGGTGAAACTTCGGGAGTAAAAATGGCAATGGTTTCTGTTCCCTGGTTCATTTTTACATCTATACTATTCAGCGAATGCCAAATTGGATTATTTAATGTATGAATCAATTATTCTTATATTAATGAAATTCAAAGATAACCTTGTAAATGAAAATAAAATAAAAAGCTTCATCCATTCATGTAAGAATAGATGAAGCTCCTTTAATACAAAATAAGTATTCAGTTAAACCAGCACTGTTTTATCCTGAAGTTGATTGGCAAGTGCTAATACTTTTTCAATTAAAACTGGTATGGCTTTCTGAACTACCGGTGTAAGTTCAATCCCTTGTTGCTGTATCGATTCTATACTAACCACGAATAAATATATTTCCGGCATTTTATCCATTAACTGCAGTGCGTTTACCATGTCTCGTAAACCAATATCATGAGTACTCATGGCCCTTGGAAAATCTTTGGCAAATTTTGGTTGTATTAATCGAATGGTTCCAGGTTCATTATTATCCAAAGTTGCATCAATTAATATTACTTTTTCGTGCACTTCAAAAAACTCGAGCAAATGAAACCCGCCAGTTCCTCCGTCCACTACATCAATAGTATCTGCGATGGGTAACTTTTGTAAGGCTAATGCAGTTTGCACACCTACCCCTTCATCACCCATTAAGTAATTCCCTATACCCAAAATTAAAAGGTCAGACATCTTTATCATGCTTTATTTTTTGGTTCGTTAGGAGTATGGTGCTCTTCGTTTTGGAATACTTCTTCTTCAATAAATTTCCATCCACCGCCCATACTACTTATTTCACCGCGGCCTTCAACATAGTCGTGATAAAAAACAAGATATACATGTATTACAGCGAAAAGAATAAAGAACCACATTGACCAATGGTGAACGGTTCTGATAAAACTATCTCCACCAAACATAAATGGCACCCATGCAAATAATTTTGGTAACCACCATGTACTCATGGATGCATATAAACCAAAGCCCGTTAAACACTGCACCAAAAATGCTAGGAAAGTAAAGAAGTAAATAAAACCTGCCATCGCATTGTGTCCAATGCTGATATGTTCTTTCCCACGCATCATCAGGATATCGATTTTAAAGACATGCCACATTTCTCTAAAGAATTTTTTGGAAGTTGGTATGAACTGATTCCAGTTCGCATATTTATTCCCCACAAATCCCCAATAAATTCTAAACAGAAAATTGAAAAAGAAAATATACGATGCGATAAAATGTGCCACACGAACCCAACCCATTGTAAATTGATTGGCTGCTTCCTGGTGGCTTTGTATTGCCAATGGATTAGCAATAAAAAAACCTGTAATGATGAGTACAATAATTGCCAAGGCATTTAACCAATGATAATAGCGAACTGGCAATTCCCAAACATATACACGACGCAACCGATGAACATGCAAAAATTTCGTTTTCATCCGTTAATTTTTAATTGTTAATGAACTATTCACCCACTACACTAATTCTGCTGATGGTTTTACCATCTTCGTCATATAAGTGAACACTACAAGCCATGCATGGGTCGAAACTATGAATGGTTCGCAGAATTTCTAATGGTTGTTGTTCGTTAGCAACCGGTGTATCAATCAATGATGACTCATAAGCTGATAATTGTCCCTTACTATCTCTTGGAGAAGCATTCCATGTTGTTGGAACCACTAATTGATAGTTAGAAATTTTCTGGTCGTCTATATTAATCCAGTGTGCAAGAGCACCACGTGGCGCTTCTGCATGACCCACACCAAAAGAGTGTTTAGCCCAGGTTGCAGGATCGAAATTGCTGGTTTCAGCCATTTTAACATCCCCTTTCTTAATATTGGAAATTAATTGATCAAAGAATTCTAAAGACCATTGTGCAGTTAATACACTTTCTAATCCCCGTGCCGCTGTTCTTCCCAAAGTAGAGAACAATGCAGTAATTGGAACATTCAAATCTTTCAGAGCCTTATCAACTACTTCTTTGAATTCAGGTCTGCCACTAGCATAACCAACTAACATACGGGAAAGTGGTCCTACTTCCATTGCATGACCTTTCCATCTGGGTGTTTTGAGATAACTATATTTCTCTTTGGTATTCAAATTCTGGAAAGGAGGTTTAGGGCCAGAGTATTTGATATTAGTTTCACCTTTCCAAGGATGTAATCCAACATCATTTCCCCCTTTGTATTCATACCAGGAGTTGGTAATGAATTCTTGTACTTCATCGTCTTTGCGTAAATCTACTTCATGAAGTTTACTGACATCTTTATTCAAAATAGCACCTGCAGGGAACTTATATCCATTCGCGTCTTTGATACCATTAGTTGGCAAATCACCATACACTAAATAATTGCCCAAACCTCCACCAATACTTCCCCAATCTTTATAGAATGAAGCGATAGCCATTAAATCTGGAATATATACCTGCTCTATGAATTCTTTACCTTGCTTCAGTAATTGTTCTACTTCTGCTAACCTTTCTGCATTGATACCACTTACATCATCAATCCCAATGGAACAAGCCATCCCCCCTACTAAATAGTTTGGATGGGGATTTTTACCACCAAAAATTGCATGAACTTTTACAATTTCTTTCTGCCACTCTAGTGCTTCTAAATAGTGGGCTAGTCCGATTAAATTAACTTCAGCTGGTAATTTATACGCTGGGTGGCCCCAATATCCATTTGCAAAAATGCCCAATTGGCCACTAGCAACAAATTTTTTAACCCTTGTTTGAATATCGCTAAAATATCCTGGAGAGCTTTTAGGCCATTTTGATATACTCTGAGCTAATTCTGACGTTTTCTTTGGATCTGCCTGCAAGGCATTTACCACATCAACCCAGTCCATTGCATGCAAATGATAAAAATGCACCACATGATCGTGCATATATAAGGCACAGAACATAATGTTACGAACCAATTCTGCATTGGCAGGAACATTGATACCTAAAGCATCTTCTACACAACGTACAGAAGCTAATGAATGTGTGGAGGTACATACGCCACATACCCTACCTACAAATGCCCATGCATCTCTTGGGTCACGGCCTTTTAAAATTTCTTCAAGCAAACGTACCATGGTGCCGCTGCTAAAAGCATCTTTGATTTTACCATTTTCGATATCTGCTTCAATGCGCAGGTGTCCTTCTATTCTGGTAATTGGGTCTACAACTATTCTCTTACTCATACAATTATTTTGTATAATTAGGTATTAAGATTTTAATTCGTGTTCGCTTTGCTTGCCTTCTTCCTCAAGGCCTAGAATCAGTTTTTTCTTGCGTACATTAGTCATTACAGCATGTCCTGCTAAAGCAGCTGCAGTAACACCCAGTGCCACTTTTCCAACTGTATCTGCATTGGCTTCAATTCCAAATCCAGCAAAGGATGAACCTCTTTCATATAATCTGCCATTATCCCAATAGTTTTCTTCACTGCAACCAATACATGGGTGACCAGATTGTATTGGAAAACTTGTTCCATTATTCCATTTCATCACACCACAGGCATTGTAAGTAGATGGTCCTTTACAACCTACTTTGTATAAGCAATATCCTTTTCTGGCATTTTCATCATCAAAGGTTTCTACGTATAGTCCTGCATCATAGAATGGTCTACGATAACAAGTATCGTGTACACGTTTGCTATAGAACGCTTTAGGGCGACCTAATTTATCCAATTCAGGTATACGACCGAATGTAAGTAAGTGTACAATTACACCTGCCATCACTTCTCCAATTGGAGGACAACCGGGTACTTTAATAACAGGTTTACCTTTTACTAATTTATGTATAGGAGTTGCTTTAGTTGGGTTTGGTTTAGCCGATTGTACACAACCGTTGCTGGCGCAACTTCCCCAAGCAATAATTGCCTGAGCGTTTTCAGCTGCTTCTTCCAATATTTGAAGAGAGGTTTTACCACCAATCATGCAATAAACACCATCTGCTCCCATTGGAACGCTGCCTTCTACACAAAGGATATATTTGCCCTTGTATTTAGTCATGGTGTCTTGCAAACATTTTTCAGCTTGAAATCCAGAAGCTGCCATCAATGTTTCAGTATAATCTAATGAAATCTTATCTAGCAGAATATCTGCTACAATAGGATGTGAGGATCTGATAAAACTCTCACTGCAACAGGTACATTCTTGAAAATGTAACCAGATTACAGGAAGCCTTGGTTGAGTTTCAAGTGCTTTTGCAACCTGACCCATCGCTGAATTTTCAAGACCGATAAAGGCAGTCATCATACTTACAAACTGAAGAAAGTCGCGTCGGCTATAACCCTTACGTTCTACCTCTTCATAATAAGTAGGCTGTTTCATTGGAACAAGCTCGTTAGACATATGTGTTGGTTTTAATTGGTAAATGCACTTACAAAGTAGTGCACTCTTAAAAGTTCCAACATGATTGTTATCACATAGATTTATGACTTTAATCATGTTAATTGGATAGCTGTTTTGTTACATTGCAATAGAAATCATATAAACTCTTCCGTATGAAAAAAATAACTGCATCTCTGGCACTATTGTTACCAGCAATTACATGGGCACATCCTGGTCATGGCGAAACCGATGGTTACACGATTATTCATTATTTTTCTGAGCCACAACACGCGATCATCACTTTAGGTGTATTGGCAGCTGTAACGGTGTATATTATCAGAGAACGCAGAAAGGGCAAATCCTAGTAAAGAAGCGCTCCCATGCATGAATTATCCATTGTAATGAGCATTGTTGATTTGGCTACAAAAGAAGCTGCCAAACATGATGCAACGATTATTGAAGAGATAGAATTAGACATCGGTTGCCTCACGGGCCTTGAAATGGATTCATTCGAATTTGCTTGGAAACAAGGCGTAAAAAGAACTATATTAGAGAATGCTAAAAAAAAGGTAAATAGAATTGAAGGAAGGGCTAAATGTTCTGACTGCAATACGTATTTTCAAATGGAGCAGTTATTCGACAGTTGCCCCAATTGCAATAGTCATTTGGCAGAGATTATCAGTGGAAAAGAATTAAAGTTAAAAACCTTAGTATTACCGGATTAGAAGATTAAAATAGAACTATATGTGTGCAACCTGCGGGTGTGGACCCACTTCTCACCACGAACACGACCATGGGCATAGTCATGAGAATAATCAAAAAACGGGCAGAAACATTGTTGATGTTGAACAGGATATCCTGCAAGAAAACAATTTGTTAGCAGCAAGGAACAGAGGCTTTTTTGAAGGCCGAAATATCCTAGCCATTAATTTAGTAAGCTCTCCGGGATCTGGCAAAACCAGTTTACTTGAGAGAACCTTAACAGATTTAAAAACAGAACTTACATTTGCTGTTATTGAGGGTGATCAGCAAACAGCAAATGATGCTGATAGAATTCATGCCACTGGCACGAAAGTTACACAAATCAATACCGGCAAAGGCTGTCATTTAGATGCCCATATGGTATTGCATGCTATGCAGGGAATGAAATTACAAGCCGACAGTATTTTATTTATAGAGAATGTAGGTAATTTGGTTTGTCCTGCGATGTTCGATCTAGGTGAACAGGAAAGAGCTGTTGTAATCAGTGTAACAGAAGGTGATGATAAGCCGCTAAAGTATCCTGATATGTTTCATTCTTCTACACTTTGCATCATTAATAAAACAGACCTACTCCCTTATGTTAAGTTTGATGTAGAAAAAGCAAAAGAATACGCCAAGAAAGTAAATCCTTCTTTAGAAATTATCGAACTAAGTTGTACCAGCGGAGAGGGCATGCAACAATGGTATCAATGGTTAAAAAGTAAAGTATTAACGCCTGCTTAAAAATATTTCCATGCAGGCTTTTCATATTCATATCACTGGTTTAGTTCAGGGAGTGGGCTTTAGACCCTGGGTTCATAAATTAGCATCAACTTATTCATTGGATGGGTATGTAAATAATGGACTAGATGGTGTTCATATTTATTGTTCAGGCAAGGAATCAGATATAATAGAATTCTATCAAACCCTGATAGATCGACCTCCAGTTCAGGCATTGATTACTTCACACCAAATTATGCCCTATTCAACAACTTTGGAAAAAGGTTTCTATATTCAAAAAAGCGATACAAAAAATAGAGTTGATTTACTAATCACACCAGACATTTCACTTTGCGAGGATTGCAGAAGAGAAATCAAAACAATCGGTAACAAAAGGTATCAATACCCATTTACTACCTGTGTAAATTGTGGTCCAAGGTATTCAATTACAACCCGGTTTCCATACGATCGCGAAAACACAACCATGAATGCATTAAGACAGTGCACAAGTTGTAAAACTGAATATGAAAACATAAGAGATAACCGTTATCATAGCCAAACAAATAGCTGTGCTGAATGCTGTATAGAAATGCATCTTTACAGTTATAATGGTAATGAAATAAAGTATGAGCAAAGAGATTATTTAGAAAATTTAGTTGCCTATTTAAGTGAAGGGAAAATACTTGCCGTAAAAGGAATTGGAGGCTACCTGCTTTTATGTGATGCTACCAATGAAAATACAATTATCAAATTAAGGGAAAGAAAATATAGACCCAGTAAACCATTCGCCATTTTATATGCCGATATAGAAATGGCATTTGCAGATTTAGCTATTAGTCCTTTGGAATTAACTGCACTAAAAGACAGGTCAGCACCAATTGTAATCTGTTCATTAAAAACCTATCCCGAAAATGGTATTTGCGCCGATCGTATTGCACCAAATTTACATTGTATCGGGGCGATGTTGCCTTCTACAGCATTACTTCAATTAATCGCCGACAAATTTGGGAAGCCCCTAATTGCCACATCTGCTAATATTAGCGGCTCTCCTATCATATACAAGGATGCAGACGCATTGCGGTGGCTTTCAACGATTGCTGACTTCATTCTAACATACGACCGTGAAATTGTTGCACCACAAGATGATTCTGTTATACAAATCAGTAATCGTGGTCAAAAAATAATTCTAAGAAGAAGTCGCGGACTTTCACCAAATTATTATCCAATTACATTTTCAAAACTGCCTTCTAATACCCTTGCCATGGGAGCAGAATTAAAAGCAACTTTTTCTATTTCTAAAAACCAGATGCTTTTTATTAGTCAGTTTTTAGGCGATCAGGAATCTGTTGAATCACAAGACAGTTATGATGCTGCATTAGATCATGTTTCTGGTTTATTACACTTTATACCAAAGCAAATCTTAATCGACAAACATCCTCGCTATTATGTTTCTGAAAAAGGTTTAATGCTTTCTCAAAAACTAACTGCCCCACTTTATCAGATACAACATCATGAAGCACATTTTTCAGCTGTGATGGCTGAGAATAAATTACTCGATTTAAAAGAACCCATACTAGGTATTATTTGGGATGGTGCTGGATACGGAACAGATGAACAAATTTGGGGCGGAGAGGTTTTTATTTACGACCAGGGTGAAATTAAAAGAACAGCTCATCTCAAATATTTTCCACAGTTAATGGGCGATAAAATGAACAAAGAACCCAGGCTTTCTGCATTGAGTATTTTACAAAATTTACCACTTGCGCAAAACCTGATTCAAAAACATTTTACGCCACAAGAATGGACCTATTATCAGCAAGTTATAAGGCAACCTGATTTAGTTTATACCAGCAGTATGGGAAGATTAATAGATGCTGTTGCTTGCTTATTAGGATTAATGCCGGTATGTTCATATGAAGGAGAATCTGCAATGCTTTTAGAAGCATTAGCCAAAAAATGTAAGAGCCGAACCTACGATTATTACCACTTACCTTTGAATGACGGTGAATTTGATTGGACTGTATTGATTTACGAATTGATTCACGATTGGTCTCAGAAAGAAGCAAACGAAGTAATAGCCTGGAAATTTTTCTATTCGTTAGCAAAAGCAATTGCAAGAACAAGTAATCATTTTTTTATAGATAAAATTGCTTTTAGTGGGGGTGTTTTTCAAAACGCATTGTTAGTTGATATGATCATAGAAATTCTTCAACACAAGAGACAGCTTTATTTTCATGTTCAATTAAGCCCGAATGACGAATGTATTAGCATGGGACAAATTGCATGGTACAGTAAATTTGGAGAGCATAATATAAACGAGAATTCAAATTAACTTTATTACACCATCACAAATCAATCATTATGTGCTTAGCTATTCCCGGAAAAATAATTGCCATCACCGATCAACTTGATGAAACTTTTAGAAAAGGAAAAGTGTCATTTGGCGGTATCATGAAAGAAGTGAGTCTTTATATGGTTCCTGAAGCCGTGGTGGGTGACTATGTGTTAGTTCATGTGGGTGTTGCCATTAATATTGTGGATGAAGAAGAAGCCAAGCTCACATTTAGCTATTTAAAGAGTATGGGAGAAGTAGAAGAATTAGACGCTCCTGATTCCATAAAAAATAATTCATAAGCATGAAATTTTTATCAGAATATCGCGACCCGCAATTGGTTCAAGATTATATTCAGGAAATACATCGAATTACTACCAAGAGTTGGACCTTAATGGAAATTTGTGGAGGTCAAACACATAGCCTGGTAAAAAATGGCATATTGGATATGTTGCCTGAAAAAATTACTATGGTACATGGCCCGGGCTGCCCGGTCTGTGTTACTAGTGTTAGTGTGATAGACGAAGCTGTTTGGCTAGCGGAACAACCCAATCATATTTTATGTTCTTTTGGTGATATGTTAAGAGTACCTGGCAGCAAGAAAAGTTTATTAGAAGCAAAGGCCGAAGGTGGAGATGTTAGAATTTTATATTCACCTTTAGAAGCCGTAGAATTAGCAAAACAAAACCCTTCAAAAGAAGTGATTTTTTTTGCAGTGGGTTTTGAAACCACAGCACCCGCAAATGCGCTCAGCGTGGTACATGCAGCACAGCAACAAGTACTTAATTATAGTATACTAGCATCTCATGTACTTGTTCCTCCGGCAATGGAAGCTATTTTAAGTGATGAAGCAAATGTGATAGATGCATTTTTAGCAGCAGGACATGTTTGTACTATTATGGGATTAGATGAATATTATCCAGTTGCAGAAAAATATCAAATACCAATTGTGGTAACAGGCTTTGAGCCAGTTGATCTTCTACAAGGAATTTTAATGGCACTAAAACAATTAGAAAAGGGAGAACATACCGTAGAAAACCAATATTCAAGAGCTGTTTTAAGAGAGGGCAATAAAATGGCAAAAGAAACCATTGAAAAAGTCTTTTCCATTAGCGATCGAGTTTGGAGGGGAATCGGGTCTATTCCCCAAAGTGGTTTTGAAGTAAATGAACGCTATAAATGGTACAATGCCAGATTGAAATTTCATATTGATATCCCATTTGCTGAAGAAAATAAAGAATGTATTAGTGGAGATATCATGAAGGGTTTAAAAAAACCAAAACAGTGCCCGAATTTTGGAATCAAGTGTAAACCGGAACACCCACTTGGTGCACCAATGGTTAGTAGCGAAGGTGCATGTGCTGCCTATTATCATTATAGTTCAGATACCATTATTCAATAACTTATTGTTTGATTCTAAAATTGAACCAATTGACAAATCAAAATAGTTTTCAGTTATCCTGTCCCATGCCAAAATTCGATTTTGATGTAATTACACTTGGTCATGGTAGCGGCGGTTTATTAACCCACCGATTATTACAAAGTGGTGTATTTGATATTTTAAAAAATGATATGCTCGATCAGCAACATGATGGAGCAAGTTTTACGTTAGAAGGCAAAACAGCATTTAGTACAGACAGTTATGTGATCTCTCCTATTTTTTTTCCTGGTGGAAATATAGGGGAACTGGCAGTGTATGGTACCGTAAATGATCTTGCCATGTGTGGAGCAGAAGCAAAATATCTCTCATTGGCATTTATTATTGAAGAAGGAATGACCATGGAATCTTTCTGGATCGTTTTAAACGGTATTAAACGGGCAATAGACAAAGCCGGGGTAAAAATTGTAACAGGAGACACTAAAGTGGTTGAAAGGGGTAAAGGAGATCAAATATTTATTAATACATCTGGAATTGGAATAGTACACCCAAAGGCCCAAATTCATCATAATCGGATAAAAGTTGGGGATCAAATTATACTCAGTGGAAATATTGCCCAACACGGAATTGCTATCATGAGTAAGAGAGAAGGACTAACATTTGAAACAGATATTGTTAGTGATTCAAATAACCTTAATCATACCATAATTGGTTTGATAAGTGAATTAGGAGAAGATATTAAATTTTTGCGCGATCCCACTAGAGGTGGCCTTGCTTCTGTATTAAACGAATTAGCAGAAATCAGAAAACTAGGTTTCGTGATTGATCAAAATAGCATCCCTATTGACGATCAGGTTGAAGGAGCCTGTGAAATGCTTGGCCTTGATCCACTTTATGTGGCTAATGAGGGATTATTTGTGGCAATAGTTAAAAAAGAGGTAGCTCTTAAAGCCTTATCAATATTACAGAAAGATGAGAATGGCATACATGCTAGAATCATTGGCGAAGTAACCGATGCACATGCAGGTAAGGTAATGATGAAAAGTAGAATTGGTGGACATCGAGTTGTGGGTTATTTAACTGGTGAACAATTACCAAGAATCTGCTAATGCTTTTTAAAAGTTAAGATTTATCATCCCAATTTACAATGCTATTATTTGAATGAATAGTGCTATAACAGAATTTAATAATTAATTACTGTTGTAACACCATTTAAAACAAACGATATGCCACAGCCAAAACCTCATTTTAAGCCCCAATACGATAATTTTATCGGTGGGCAATTTGTACCTCCTGTTAGCGGAGTTTATTTCGAAAATGCTAGTCCAATTGACGGCAAAGTATTTACCAAAGCTGCCAGATCTGGCAAGGAAGACATCGAATTAGCACTTGATGCAGCTCATCTGGCATTCAACACCTGGAGTAAAACATCAGCAGCTTATCGAGCCTCGGTACTCAACAAAATTGCAGATTGCATGGAAGCCAATCTTCCTTATTTGGCTACCATAGAAACAATCGACAATGGTAAACCAATTCGTGAATCTGTGAATGTAGATCTTCCCCTTTGCATCGACCACTTCCGTTATTTTGCAGGAGTAATACGTGCCGAAGAAGGATCCATTTCTGAGCATGATGAAACTACAGTTAGTATTGTTATGCATGAGCCCTTGGGTGTAGTTGGACAAATCATACCCTGGAATTTTCCATTACTGATGGCAGTTTGGAAAATAGCACCTGCCCTAGCTGCGGGTTGTTGTGTGGTAGTAAAACCAGCAGAGCAAACTCCCACTTCGATTATTTGCTTAATGGAATTGATCAAAGATATTGTTCCCCCAGGTGTAATAAATATTGTAACAGGATTTGGACCAGAAGCTGGTAAGCCCCTTGCTCAGTCTCCTCGTATTTCAAAAGTTTCATTCACAGGTGAAACAACTACCGGAAGATTAATTATGCAATATGCCTCAGAAAACCTGATTCCCGTTACTATGGAATTGGGAGGTAAATCGCCTAATATTTTCTTCCCTTCAGTGGCAGACCATGATGATGATTTCTTTGACAAAGCAGTGGAAGGCGCAGTGCTATTTGCAGTAAATCAGGGTGAGGTTTGTACCTGTCCTTCACGCATCTTGGTGCATGAAAGCATTTATGAAAAGTTTATGAGTAAAGTAATTGAAAGAACGAAAGCTATCAAAATTGGTAATCCGCTTGATGCCGATACTATGATGGGAGCTCAAGCTTCAAACGATCAATACGAAAAAATACAATCCTATTTGAAGCTAGGCAAAGAAGAAGGCGCCGAATTACTTTGCGGAGGAGAAGCCAATAAATTAGAAGGTGAGCTGGCTGGTGGTTATTATATCCAACCTACTCTTTTTAAAGGTCATAATAAGATGCGCATATTTCAGGAAGAAATATTCGGGCCTGTTGTATGTGTAACCACATTCAAAACCACCGAAGAAGCCATTGCCATTGCAAATGACACATTGTATGGATTAGGTGCTGGTGTATGGACAAGAGATGCACATGAATTGTATCAGGTACCTAGGGCTATTCAAGCGGGCCGTGTTTGGGTAAATTGTTACCATGCATATCCTGCACACGCACCATTTGGAGGCTATAAAAAATCTGGATTTGGAAGAGAAAACCATAAGATGATGCTGGGTTATTATCGCCAAACTAAAAACATGCTGATTTCTTATAGCAAGAAGAAGCTTGGCTTTTTTTAGCGGCAATAGCAAGTAGTCGTGATCAAATACCGGTAAGATTTTCTTATCGGTATTTTTATATCTTTAAATATGATTGCAAGGGTAACAATTAGTGAAGAAGCAAAGTTAGTAGTTAAAGAATTACAACTAAAATTCGGGGAACTTATGTTTCACCAAAGTGGTGGCTGTTGTGATGGATCTCAACCCATGTGTTTTGAAAAAGGCGATTTCATTTTAGGGAATAGCGATGTTTGTTTAGGAGAAATTGAAGGCTGCGAATTTTGGATGAATAAAGATCAATTTGAATATTGGAAATATACACAACTAAATATTCATATTACAAAAGGAAGAGGGTCTAGTTTTTCATTAGAAATACCAATGGGCTTACGTTTCCTTACACAATCAAAAATATTTACGGAATCTGAATTGCAAAATTTAGTGCCAATAAGGTGGATCGAAAATTAATTATTTAAATTAAGTTGTTGGTATTGCCTTGGAGTTATTCCTTCATGTTGTTTGAAAGCTCTTATAAAATAATTGCAATCGTCGAACCCTACTTCGTAAGAAACATTTTTAATAAATATATGCTTGTCTTTCAATAGTCTTTTGGCAAGTTTAATTCTCTCTAATACAATAAATTCAATTGGGCTAATACCGAGTTCTGTCTTGAACATTCTATACAAAGAAGCTGAACTCACACTCGCTAATTTTGCAATTTCAGGTAGAAATAATTTGGTATGAATATTCTGCCGAATATAACCGATGATGAATGATAAATGCGGATGGGTTTTATTCAAATCTCCATCTCGCACTTCTTTTAAATTTTGACATTGTGCAATATGAATCAACAATTCCTGTAAGGTTAAATCTGCTAATACATCCTTTGATACAGAAGTGCTTTGACAAATATTAATCAGTTTATGAACCGTGAATGCCAATTCTGCATTATTGTAAAAAAAGGAATTTCGTTCATCTAATTTCCAATAATCGCTACGCCCTTCTTTTGGATATTTTTCATTGAGTAGTTGAAGTGTATCAAGTATTTTTTTATTATCGATGGCAAGGGCTAAACATTGGGTTGGATTTTCCATAGCTGCTTCTGGAAAATCAATGATCATTTCTACATTTGCCGGAACTATTACAGATTCTCCAGGTAGATACTCAAAACCAGGCTGATCAAATAATCGCATTACTTTTTTACCACGCAACATACTGGTAACTACTAAGTCATTAAATCGAAGGGAAACTAGCTCAGATTGTTGGTAGGTTTCAAATAAGTTAAGTTCACAGTTTTCTAAATTATAAATCGTTCTGTTCTCCACTAAGGTTTTTAAGGAAAACTCTTTCGACAAAGCTGGGGTGATGGGCACTATTTTATTAGGCAACATGCTTCTATAATAGCTTTAGGCAGGTGAACAATCGTTTTACCTCTTAAAGATATTCTTTTGAAAATACAACACCAATAAAATCATTGTGCTGTTTTCGTTAAAATGAAGTACCAATTTGGAGGGCAGAACCTATACTTCCTGACTTATCATTTCCAAAACGGGCAGGTATTCCAAGAGCAATATAATAGCTATTGCTTTTGGCCTTATAAATAGTTTTCGTGAATACTGGTGTAAAACCATATCGTCCTGTAGTTTCAAAAGCTGCTCGTGCTGAAATTCTGAATCCATGCCCTATATCAAATACAAGACCTGGATGAAATAACACATTATACATTTTTGAACTCCCATTCTCAGATTTTATAAATGGAATTATTTCTACAGAAAAAGCAGTTTTAGAATTTTTCCAAAAATTTATACCAAAAGGAAAACCAACTGAATAATAATCCCTAAAATTCACAGCAGTTTCTTCTCTACTTAAGGTAACTAATGGATGTAAGACTCCGAAGAACCCGGTAATTTTGATAAAGTTGTTGGGAGTTGTATTTTGTGCTTTGGATGTAAGAACACAAAATATACTAAGCATAAAAAGCAGGTACTTAACAATACGCATCAATTCTATTTTAATTTAGAATCGAAAATAACAAAACTCTATCAAATTAGTATACTAATAAATAAATTTCTAATCAGCTTTAATTGGGCGTAAATTTTACAACTTCATTTTTTATAGGTTTGAAGGTTCTGATATAAGCATAAAGTGCTTTCATATCCGATTCTTTCATATTACGATACATCATCCATGGCATAACGGAATTGATAGTATTCTTTTTTATTGTAGGATTTTGGTAACTACTATCGTTAAAATGTTTAAATTTTTGAACAAAGTCAGCCATGCTAAGTTTTCCTATCCCCGTTTCAATATCGGGAGTAATATTCGCGGATCGAACCACCCCTCCTGATCTAATGGCAAATTCAAAACCTCCGGCCAACTCCATTCCAACTATTGGTGCACCTTTTTCTTTTTTTGTATGACATTCATTACAAGCAGCCGCAGTAAATATATATTGTCCATAGGCCAGCACATTATTGGTATCAGGTCGAATGGAGTAAGTAGCTTTTTGCGGAATTGTATTCAGAATAAAATTCATTGGAAAATCTGGCACAGAAGGGGGTACAATATGCTCAATTGGTTTTAAGGTTCTGATATAAGCAATGATCGAATACAAATCTTCTCTATCTAGTTTCCCATAATTGGGATGCGGCATAACAGGAAATAATGCTTTACCTTTTTTGTCAACACCAGATCCTATTGCTCTTAATAATTCTCCATCGGTCCAATTTGATAAGGCCGCAGGTGTAATATTTCTTGCATGAAAACTACCTGGAAAGCCATATTTCTGATCAAAAATTTCACCACCTTTTCCTTCCGTGCCCTCTATAATAGGGCCTGAAAATTGATTCCAGTCGCGTGTTGAGTGGCAGTCAATACAAACCGTTACACAATTGGCCAAGTATTTGCCTCTTGCAATACGCTCCGGAGTTCGGTCTATAGTTATCTCCTCCGGCTTTCCAACATTGGGCAATGCAATCTTGATATAGGCAGATAATCCAAAAATGGATATGAGAATTAAAGCAACAAAGGATAATACTACTTTTAAGATTTTTTTCATAAGTGGGGTTCTTGATTTTGAATGTAAAATATTTCATCAAAAAATGTCCCCAAATCGGATTATAATAACATTAAATTTTTTATTTATACAAAAAATCTGCAAATGGTTTCTAAGAAGAATTCATTTGCAGGATGAACATTTAATAAATATTTATTATTCCACTAATCCAGTAATTGGCAAGTTCTCATCAGTATCTAAACTATAATCGATTCCATCTAAACCAAAACCAAACAAACTTAAAAATTCGGCTTTATAACCATCCAAATCGCCTATCGATGGAAGTGTTTCGGTACTTGCTTTTGACCATAGTTCAGCAACTTTATCTTGAACTGATGTTAACATTTCCCAATCATCAATTCTAATTCTCCCTTTTTCGTCAACTGGTATTGCGTTATTAGTATATAAACGATCTTTGAAGAGTCTCTGAATCTGTTCGATACAACCCTCATGATTGCCATCTTTTTTCATTACTTTATATAACAATGAAATATACAATGGAATCACTGGTATTGCAGAACTAGCCTGTGTTACTAGGGCTTTATTTACAGAAACGTAAGCATTCCCACCAGTTGGTTTCAACTTATCTGCAATTTTAAAAGCGGTTTCTTCTAAATGATCTTTTGCTCGGCCAATAGTACCTTTTCTGTATACTGCTTCTGTAAGTGAAGGGCCAATATAAGAATAGGCTAAAGTGAGTGCATCAGGCGCCAAAATATCCGCTGCTTTCATCGCATCAATCCACATTTCCCAATCTTCCCCTCCCATAACAGCTACTGTATTTGTAATATCTTCTTCAGTACAAGGTTCAATAGAAATTGAGGAAACAATTCCTGTATGAAAATCAACCGTTTTATTGGTATAGGTTTCTCCAATGGGTTTTAAAACAGATCTATGCAAAACTCCTGTAACAGGATGCATTCTTACAGGTGAAGCCAAACTATAAATTACCAAATCTATCTTTCCCAGATCCTTTTTAATCAGGTCGATGGTTCTTTGTTTGATAACATTAGAAAATGCATCTCCATTAATACTTTTTGCATATAACCCAGCAGCTTCTGCATGTTTTTGAAAAGCGGCACTATTATACCAACCTGGAGTTGCCGTTTTACTATCAACTGGGGGCTTTTCAAAGAAAACCCCAATTGTAGCTGCATTAGATCCAAAAGCAGCAGTAATCCTCGAAGCAAGGCCAAAACCTGTGGAAGCTCCAATAACCAACACATTTTTGGGTCCTTCAATAGCTCCTTTCGATTTTACATACGCAATCTGGTTCACAACATTTTTCTCACAACCTTCTGGGTGCGCGGTCAAACAAATAAATCCACGCATACGGGGCTCTATAACCATAAAATTTTTATTCGTCTATTGAATTAAAGAAAGGCACGTTGAATTGCATTACAGCTTGTTAACCGCCTATTTAGTTTTAAAATACCGGAGCAAAAGTAGCAGAAATTAGTGAACTGCGGTAACATTCACCTGCTGAATTCCATCGAGGGTTAATTCGATATGACGATCATGTGCTTTATTAGCATATTCGCTGATAATTTCAAGAATATCATAGTCAACAAAATGAGACTCGGATCCATCAATAGTTAGGCAACTATATTCTGGAATTTGATCAAGTGTTTTGCGAAGCTGTACTTTATTTAAAAAAGTAACATTACTATTTAATTTAATAATAAAATATACCGTTTCATGTTTCTTTATTTTAGTGATCCGATACTCTGTCTTAAAATTGTTTCGAATGATATAATAAATTGAGATCAGCAAGCCAATACTTACACCTACCAACAAATCGGTCACTAATATCACTAAGATCGTAATTACAAAAGGGATAAACTGTTTTCTGCCTAAGCTCCACATATTTCTATACAGTTTGGGCTTAGTTAGATTATACCCCGTAATTAAAAGAATAGCTGCCAAAGATGCATAAGGAATTTTATTTAATAAAAAGGGAACAAATAACACTGCCAATAATAAAAACAAACCATGAGTAAAAGCCGACAATTTTGTTCGTCCTCCTGCATCCACATTGGCCGCTCCCCTAACTACTACAGCTGTCATTGGAATAGCACCAAGTAACCCACAAAGCATGTTCCCAATTCCTTGTGCAATAAGTTCTCGATTTACAGGGGTTATTCGATTTCTTTTGTCTAATTTATCAATTGCTTCAGAACACAATAATGTTTCTAAAGTGGCTAGTAAACCAATTATAAAACCATCTTTCCAAATCTCTAAGTTTTTAAATAAAAATTCAAATTTTGGAAAGTTGATATCGCTAAAAATATTCATAGGAATATTCACGAGTTGGGTTTGTTTTAAAGGCAACCCGCATTTCAATTCTGAAAATAAAAGGTTGAGAAAAATTCCCACTACAACAACTAATAGTGGAGCAGGTATCAACTTGAATTTTTGTGCAAATTTCAGTTGCATCAAAACCATTAACGATATTGAAATCAAACTAATAAGTAAAACACTACTTGTGATGTGTTTACTAAATGCAGAAATGTTCCCAAGAATATGCTCATGTGTAAACAATTTTAAAAAACCACTGGTCCAGAAATCGGGCTGGTCGTACCCTAACGCAAGGGGAATTTGTTTTGAAATTAAAATAATTCCAATTGCTGCAAGCATCCCTTTGATAACTGAAGATGGAAAATAGTTTGCAATTACTCCTAGCTTTAATAAGCCTAAAACCAATTGAAAAAAACCCGCAATAATTACAGATAATAAAAACACTTTAAAGTCGCCTAAAGAGAAAATAGAAGCAGCCACAATAGTTGTTAATCCTGCTGCAGGGCCTGATACTCCCAATTGAGAGCCACTTATCAAAGACACAACTAGCCCACCAATGATTCCCGATAACAAGCCAGCATAAAGGGGTGCTCCAGATGCTAGTGCAATTCCCAAACATAACGGCAATGCAACCAGAAACACAGATAAGCCAGCTGGCAAATCGTGCTTCATCCAAATTAGTCGATAGTATTTAATCTTTCGCCTCATATAAGTTTTAAAGATAACGCTTTCGGCATCTGAGGGTACTGATAAAAGTCAGTTCTGATAAGGTTGCAATTATTTTACTTTTTGATCATTGATCTTTTGAATGTGTTCAAGGATTTCCAAAATCATTTCATTTTGATTTTCTAAATGTTTTAAAATGATTTCGATCTCGTTTTCGGATTTCTTATTAATTGCAAAATCTTCTTCCGCTCTGATTTCTGAATGGCGTGACTGTAAATTCTGACCAACCATGATCAATGGCATCAATAATATTTGAATCATATTCGAAATGAATAGCCAGAGTACAAATGCAGGATAGGGATCAAATCGAAAAGAAATCGGAGCTAGTGTATTCCAACTTAACCAACCGATTGTCCAGAATAAAATCAGCCCAAAAAAGCCCATACTTCCCACATGCTCTGTAATCCATAAAGCCATTTTATTGATTCTAGTAAGGTGCGCACGATGATTAGAATTTACATTTCGAATTGGCCTGCTTGTTCTGATTATTTCTTCGAAGGAGGGTACATCTATATGTTTCATAATATCACATTTTCATTCAGGCATGTTTCTTTGACCAACTAATTCTTCTTCCCACAATTAGTTTCATCACTAATTTATCAGTTGCTTCTGAAAGTCCAAAACCAGGGCCAAAATTGAGCTCCCATTTGGGATCAAGATATAAATCTGCCACAACAAAAATAGCATGGTTCTGTTGAGGCAGTTTTTCAAATTGATTGAGTGGGCCAAGGTCTCCATAATATTCCAGTCCCAAACTATATTTCGAAGAAGCGGCAAAAGCAGTTTTAATATTAGGTGCAAAGGCTGGTGTTTTATTAATATCATTTCCCATAAATGCAAATCCCAGAGTAGGATTCAAACAGAGATAAAACTTCCCAATCGTTTTATCAATAATTGGCCGGAGTTCCATACTAAAAGTTTCGGGTGCATATTCCTGTTTCTGCCAACCAATTTCAGCAGAAAGACTTAACCCTACAGGTAAATGCCAACTTTCCGGTGCAGCTATTCGGGGTCGCAAGTGAGTTCCAATAATTTTCAAGCCATAGTTTGGAGTATAGTTTGTAAAAAGGTAAAATCCAAGTTCAAAATTATCTGTTATTCCATGCGTAATCTCAATTGTTTCGTGAACTGAATGATTAGAAGGTAAAACTCCATTTACTAAATCTTTATTCCCATTAAATGTATAATTACTATGCAGTTCAAACATAGTTTGTCCTTTAGTCATAGTTGGTGAACCATACACCTGGATCTCATAATTTTCTTGTGCATTTCCTATGAAAAAAAATATGCTGAATAGTAAAAACAGGATCTGCTTCATTTCTTTTTTTTCTTTACAGCTTCTTTGGCTGTTTTTTTATCAATATTTACCTGAGCACGATATTTCACTATTTCTGTAACCAGTTTAACAGGCAGGGGTTTATCCCATTGAAATTGAAGTGTTGCCATCCCTGTTTGGTAGGGTTCGATCTTTTCCTTAAAATATAACATAGCATCCTTCATCGCATAAAAACCTAAATGGTTTTTAAATGCAGCAAAATACACCAACATACCATGGTATTTGTATGCTGGCATAGAATAGCTAATTACTTCTTCTGCCTGTGGCGCAGCCTTACCAATTGTTTTACGAATTTGTTCCAGCTTAGGTCGCATAAATGCCTCTTGCAAAGCAATATAAGCGTCAATGCTTTGGGGTTTATTTTCCTTCAACATTGCCATTAGTTATATTTAAATTGTTGTTTCATTTGGCAGGGGTAATGATGATATTTCTATATTCAATCGGACCGTGGTCGCCTTGTATAAATAATGGACCAGCTTCACCTTCTTTACTATCCAAAGCTCCGCCTGTAATCCCAGGAATCACTGCGCTACAGATCACGGTTTTGCCATTTGCAATAACTGTTACCGTTCTTCCTATCAAAGTAATATCGTAGGTCTGCCACTCACCTGCATCTTTAGCTACCATTTCATTTGGAGGTAAAAATCCATAAATGGCGCTGAACTGATCGTTCCAAGGAAAAATTCCTTTGCTATCCACAATTTGCACTTCATATCGACCTCTTAAATACACACCACTATTACTGCCTTTGGGGTATTTAAACTCAACGTGTAATTTAAAATCGTTGAATGTTTTATTGGAAATTAAATTCGATCCAGATTTTGAGCTTGTTAAAACACCTTCTTTAACTGTCCACTGATTCGTACCTTCTGCATGCCATTCATTCATATCAGACTTTCCAATTAAGGTAATAGGAGCACCCCAAACAGGTGGAGCAGTTCTATCTAAACCTGGAGCACGGGTACCAGAGAAACTATAATTTTTACCATCTGTGAATTTCATGGTACCTACAATCATACCAGCGGCAATATCACCTTCAAATTCCATATTACCGGTACCTGGTTCCCATTGTGGAGGTATGGAAAAACTGAAATGCGAATTTGTTAACTTAATCTCTGCAATAGGCCTTGCACTTCCAAATGCATATACAAACCTTCCAATTAATGTACGTGTACCCGAATGTTGTACTTCTAACCATGATGGCAACTGCTTGCCATCTTTTGCAATTACCAGATCCCATCTTCCCTCTAGAGGAGATCCCTCAAATTTCGCATTAGCAGAACCTGCAATACAAAAAACTGCCACAAGCAATAAGGCTTTCATTATTTGAATATTTTTCATTTTGAACTGTTTTGATTCTTTAAGACATTGAATTTAATAAATTTAATTCTCTTCTACATAGTTTTTAAAATTATTAAGGATTGCCTGCCAGCCAGCTTTTTGCATATCTGCTGAATTCTCTGTTTCAGGTTCAAAGGATTCTAAAATTCTGGTATCATCTCCTTCTGAAATAAAGGCAACAGATACTTTTCTATTATCACCTAATGTATATTCAAGAAGTTGATTCTCTTTTACAGTATCATACACACCCCAAAAATCAAAACTAAAACTAGCATCTTTCGCGGCCATCGTATAAGAAAATTTACCTCCTACCTGTAAATCATTTTCGGCCTTTGGAGTATGCCAATCAGGAGAAGCATTGTTCCAATTCACCACGTGCTCTGGATCTGTAAAATATTGCCAAACAACCTCCACAGGTGCTAAGATTTTGGATTCTATTTGAATAGTATTTTGTGTAGACATGATCACGTATTTTTTTCTTCCAGTATGGTTGCTGCAAGCAGCAAGTCAACTGGTCTTGTTATTTTAATATTGTTATATTCACCTTCAATCAAAATTACTTTTCCTCCGGCAGCTTCTATAACCGAAGCTTCATCTGTAAAGGCAGGATCATATTCTAGTTTAAATGCAGGTAATAACAATTCAGTCTGAAAAGTCTGCGGCGTTTGAATAATTCTCACTTTATCTCTATCCGCTACTTTATTAAAATCAGCTTCTATTATTCGAATACTATCAGTTGCCGCAACTGCAGGTATTGCGCTCCCATTTTCCACTGCTTGTTTATAACAACGATGAATTAGATCAACAGATACCAAACACCTTACACCATCATGAACAAATACGACCCCTTTTTTATCAATTAAGGATAATCCCTTTTTCACAGAATCAAAACGAGTAGACCCCCCTGCAATGATTTGTACTCTTTTAGGATCACTTAATTGGGGTAACAAATCTTTTCCCATCCCTATAAATTCTGAAGGTAAAACCAAAATAACCTGAAGATCCTGATATGCCTTCAAGAATTGTTGTACCGTATGCCAGAGAATTGGCTTGTCTTTTAATAATAAAAATTGTTTGGGAATTTCAGCACCCATTCTACTGCCGCTTCCCCCCGCCACAATAACCGCATATTTTAGCAATGCATTTTCCATGAAATCAGTTTAGGTCAACAACAACTCGCATTCTTCTAAAAACAAAGATTTATTAATTGCTGCCGTGCCAACTTCTTCGCAAACCAAGCCGCCAGCAATATTTGCCATTTCAGCAGCAAGGTGCATATTTTTTGTTGCTGCAAATACAAGAGAAGCAACCGCAATTACAGTATCTCCCGCGCCACTTACATCAGCAATATTTCGTACATGTGTAGGAATGATACGGGCATCATTTTCCATTTGATAAAAAACACCTTTTTCAGATAGGGTAATAAACGAAATTTTATGTTTTATTGCACTTTGCAGAGACTGATGCATTCTATTTAATGTAGTTAAATCAATTTGCTCTATTAATAAATTCAAACCCTCTTTCACTTCTTTTAAATTAGGTTTAAAAATATCTACCTGTTTAAAAGATAAAAAATTCTTTCGTTTAGGGTCTACCGATGTAACAATTCCAAACTCTTTACAAAGTGTAATTATTTTTTCAATCAATTTTTCGGTTAACACACCTTTGTTGTAATCTTCAAAAATCAACACATCGGGCTTATCATTTTTAAAACAAAGCTGCACCGCATCAAACAAAGCAGTTTCCATTTCTGCAGTGATATCATGGGTATACTCCGCATCCAATCGCATCATTTGTTGATTGCGACTCATGATACGTGTTTTATTAGTTGTGATTCTTTCTTTCGAACTAACTAAATAATGAGTATCTATTTGATGCCCTTTCAATAAGGATATTAAATCTTTTCCATCATCATCGTCCCCTATTACAGAAATGACTGTTGTATGCGCACCTAGAGCTGCTGTATTTAATGCAACATTAGCGGCTCCTCCTACCCTTTGTTCTTTTTTGTCAAGAGACACTACCGGCACGGGAGCTTCCGGAGAAATGCGATCTGTATGACCCCACCAATACGTATCAAGCATTACATCACCTATAATAACCACTTTCAATTGATCAAACTGATGAAACAGTGCTTTAAAATCTGTTGAAGACATATATTATTCAGGTCTTTTTTGATTATTCACGGCAATATAATAAAGGGGTACACCTAATGCTGTGATCCCTAATCCCCATAATGAATAAGTGGGCGATGCCCATACAAGCCCTACACAGAAAAGGATTCCCATTATTATATATATCAAAGGTAATACGGGATATCCAAATGCTTTATAGGGTCTTTCTACATTTGGCAATTTTTTACGAAGTATGAAAATACCTATGATTGTTAAAATATAAAATATAACAACCACAAAAGAAACCATGGTTAAAAGGTCTCCATATTTTCCACTTAAACATAATAGTGATGCAACCACACACTGAATCCATAACGCATATTCTGGTACTGCATTTTTATTTAGTTCACCTGTTTTCTTAAAAAATAATCCATCTTTTGCCATCGTATAATACACCCTTGCACCTGCTAAGATTAATCCGTTATTGCATCCAAAAGTTGAAATCATAATCATTACAGCAATCACAATAGTTCCAGCATTTCCAAAAATAGCATTAGCTGCAGTTACTGCCACACGATCATTTTCTGCGTAAGCAATTTGTTGCAGAGGCAACACATTCAAATACATCAGGTTTGCAGTAACATAAATTAATGTTACAATGAGTGTTCCAAAAAATAAGCTGAGCCCAATATTTCTTTGAGGGTTTTTAATTTCGCCGGCAATGAAAGTTACATTGTTCCAGCTATCGCTACTAAAAATACTACCTACCATGGCTGCTGAAATTGCTCCAATCAAAACTGCGCCAGATATAGGTTGCCAGCTAGTAGGCTGTAATACACCAGCAGAATTTTTAGAACCAAGATCTTGCACCGCAGTAAAAGCATTATGCCAATTCTCTGACCAAAAACTCTGCTTGGCTAACAAAAATCCAAACACAATTAATCCAAAAAGCGACACCAATTTTGTTACAGTGAAAGTGGATTGTATTATTTTTCCTCCCTTCACACCTCTCGTGTTACTATACGTTAAAAACACAATGAGTGCAATTGCTAAAAGCTGTGCAGCAGAAATTTTTAAGAACCCAAAGTCAACTAAAATATTACCCTCTCCCACAGCAGGAATTAAATAAGCGGTAAACCTTGCAAATGCCACTCCTACTGCAGCGATAGTTGCTGTTTGTATCACGGAAAAAAAGCTCCAGCCAAATAAAAAGCCAACTAATGGATTATACGCTTCTTTCAAATATACATACTGACCACCTGCTTTCGGATACATCGCACTTAACTCTCCATAGCTAACAGCTGCGGTGATGGTCATAAATCCTGTAATTAACCACACAAGAATAAGCCATCCGGCACTTCCTACATTTCTTGTAATATCAGCACTTACAATAAAAATTCCGGATCCAATCATTCCTCCCGCAACAATCATGGTTGCATCGAATAGTCCTAATGTGGGTTTAAATTGGGCATTTGTACTCATAAAAAAAATCCCGCTTTTAAGAACGGGATTTGAAGATAATAAATATGATTGAAGTTCTTACTTCTTCTTGTATTGACTATTCAGACCTACAATCAGATCTCCAGTAATATTGTATGCTGTGTCTTTTAAATAAATTAAATCAGGAGAGTTAGTCATGATATATGAAAACCCTTTATCCTTATTGTAATCTTTCAAAAAGTCTTCAATTTTCTTTTTTACTTCCTGCAAACGCTTAAAACTTTCGTTTTGTAATTCTTGATTCATCATCTGCTCTTTATTCTGAAAAGTTTTTTCCATTTGAGACAGTTCTTGTTGTTTTCCAGCAAGTTCAGCCTGAGTCATACCCTGAGCAGTTTTTTGTAGCTCCTGGTATTTAGCAACAAAAGTATTTTTCATTTCAGCTAACTGGCGACCATTATCTTGCTCTTTACCACGCAAAGTATTTCTCACTTCTTTGAAATACTCGTAATGGTTTTCAATTGAATCCATTTCAAAATAACCGATCTTAAAATTACCTGAAGCTACAGCACTATTAGAAGTAGTGACAGGTGACGTGGTTTTTTTAGAAGAAAAATGCAAGTAAAATAAAATGGCTATTGCAATAGCCAAAGCAGTATTTATGTAAAATGACGAATTTTTCATGAACCTTTTTTTTAAATAATGGGGGGTAGAATACTTTCTGTTCAAAATAAAAGTAGGAAGTTTTTACACTCCCTACTTTCTTAGTTTATTTATTAACAGAACTATCGCTTATTCTTCCTCATCAAAGCTCATCGCTTCGCGGGTTGTAGCTAATACTTCGTATTCTTCTTTGCTTCCAACAATCATATTGTCAAACTCTTTCTGACCAGAACCTGCAGGGATCAAATGACCCGTAATTACGTTCTCTTTCAATCCCAACATTAAGTCTGTCTTACCTTGAATGGCAGCCTGACTCAATACTTTGGTTGTTTCCTGGAACGACGCAGCTGAAATCCAACTTTGTACACCCAAAGAAGCTTTCGTAATACCCAACAATACCGGAGTAGCCGTTGCAGGTTTTGCATCCCTTACTTCTACTAGTTTCTTGTCGCTTCTACGAAGGATAGAGTTTTCTTCACGGAATTCACGAACTGTAACAATCTGACCAGCTTTGAATTTGCTGCTTTCGCCAGCTTCAGTTACTACTTTCTTGTCGTAGATACGGTCGTTCTCTTCGATAAAGTCGAAGCGATCTTCCAGGTCTTCCTCTAAGAATTTAGTATCACCAGCATCAACGATTTCAACCTTCTTCATCATCTGACGAACGATCACCTCAACGTGCTTATCATTAATCTTCACACCTTGTAAACGGTATACCTCTTGGATCTCGTTTACAACGTATTCCTGAACAGCGAATGGTCCTTTGATGGTTAAGATATCTGCAGGAGCAATTTGTCCGTCAGACATCGGTGTACCCGCTTTTACAAAGTCGCCATCCTGCACCAGAATCTGGCGTGTTAAAGGAACTAAGTATTTCTTTACCATTCCGTCTCTAGACTCAACGATGATTTCTCGGTTACCACGTTTCACATTACCAAAAGCAACTACACCATCAATTTCACATACAATCGCAGGGTTACCTGGATTACGTGCTTCGAACAATTCAGTTACACGAGGCAGACCTCCAGTGATATCTCTTAATTTACCTAACACACGTGGTATTTTCACCAACACCTGTCCGGCTTTTACATCATCACCTTCTTCTACTCCTATATGCGATCCAACTGGTAAGTTATAGTGTTTGGTTTCTTTACCACCTTCTACAACAATTGTTGGGATCTTGGTTTTGTCTTTTGTTTCAATAACTACTTTCTCTCTGTGACCAGTTTGTTCATCTGCTTCATCACGGTAAGTAACACCATCGATAACATCAGAGAACTTAATAACTCCGTTTACTTCCGCAACGATTACGTTGTTGAATGGATCCCAGGTACAGATAGTATCTCCTTTCTTAACAACCATTCCGTCTTTCACGTTTAAAGTTGCGCCGTAAGGAACGTTATTTGTTATCATTAAACGATCGTTCTTCACGTCCATGATACGAACCTCACCGGTACGACCAATTACGATACGAACTTTATTTCCTTCGTTATTGATAGCATCTACCGTTCTCAAACCATCGAATTGAATTGTACCATCAAACTTAGCGTTCAAGGTGGATTCGATATTAGAAGAACCGGCAACACCACCCACGTGGAAAGTACGTAATGTTAACTGTGTACCAGGTTCACCAATTGATTGTGCTGCGATGATACCTACTGCATCACCACGTTGTGCAATGTATCCAGTAGCTAAATTCTTACCATAACATTTTACACAAACACCACGCTTCGCTTCGCAGGTTAAGACAGAACGAATTTCAACAGTTTCAATACCACTGTCTTCAATTTGTTTTGCGATATCATGAGAAATTTCTTCACCAGCAAGGATGATCAATTCTTCCGTTACTGGGTGGTATACATTATGTAAAGAAGTACGGCCTTCAATTCTATCAGACAATGGTTCAATCACATCTTCATTATCTTTTAATGCTGATGTTGCATTTCCACGTAATGTACCGCAATCATCATCTGCAATAACAACGTCTTGAGATACGTCAACCAAACGACGAGTTAAGTAACCCGCATCCGCTGTTTTCAAGGCAGTATCCGCAAGACCTTTACGAGCACCGTGTGTGGAGATAAAGTAATCCAATACGTTTAGTCCGCCTTTAAAATTCGATAAGATTGGATTTTCAATTACCTCAGAACCAGAGCTTCCACTCTTACGTGGTTTCGCCATCAATCCACGAATACCTACCAACTGTTTAACCTGTGTTTTACTACCACGGGCTCCAGAATCCAACATCATGTAAACAGAGTTGAACCCTTGTTTATCAGTAGCCATTTCTTTAATCAAGGTTTCTGTGATACGTGTATCTACACGGCTCCAGATATCGATTACTTGGTTATAACGTTCGTTATTTGTAATCAATCCCATATTATAGTTTTCCCAAACTTCGTCTACTTCTAATTTTGCATTATCCAATAATTGGTCGCGCAAATCTGGAACAATCAAGTCGTTTACACTGAAGCTCAATCCACCACGGAATGCCATACGGAATCCAAGTGTTTTGATATCATCCAGGAACTTAGCAGTTTTTGGAACGTCAGTGATTTTGATGATATCTCCGATAATTTCACGAAGATTTTTCTTGGTCAACAATGCATTGATATAACCAACTTCTACAGGTACATTCTGATTAAACAGAACGCGACCAACTGTTGTATCTATCAATTTCAAGCCTAGTTTACCATTCTCACGCACCATTGTTCTTACACGAATGTTGGCATGAAGATCTACTACTCTTTCATTGTATGCTATCACAACCTCATCCATGTTGTAAAAAGCCATTCCACCACCCTTCACAATTTCTGTGTCGGTTGTTTTCTTACCCTTGGTCATGTAATACAATCCCAATACCATGTCCTGAGAAGGAAGGGTGATTGGTGTACCATTTTGAGGGTTCAAAATATTGTGTGAAGACAACATCAATAACTGGGCTTCCAAAATCGCTGCATTGCTCAAAGGCACGTGCACCGCCATCTGGTCACCATCGAAATCGGCGTTGAACGAAGAAGTTACCAATGGGTGTAATTGGATTGCTTTTCCTTCAACAAGTTTTGGTTGGAAAGCCTGGATTGATAAACGGTGCAATGTTGGGGCACGGTTTAGCATGATCGGATGGCCTTTCAAAATATTTTCTAAGATATCCCAAACAACTGCTTCTTTGCGATCTACTAATTTCTTAGCGCTCTTCACAGTTTTTACGATACCTCTTTCAATTAATTTGCGAATAACAAATGGCTTAAATAATTCCGCAGCCATATCTTTTGGTAAACCGCACTCGTGTATTTTCAATTCAGGTCCTACAACGATTACAGAACGTCCAGAATAATCCACACGCTTACCTAACAAGTTCTGACGGAAACGTCCTTGCTTACCTTTCAATACATCGCTCAATGATTTTAATGCGCGTCCACCCTCTGCTTTAACAGCATTTGATTTACGGCTATTATCGAACAAAGAATCGATGGCTTCTTGTAACATACGTTTTTCATTACGTAAGATTACTTCAGGAGCTTTGATCTCTAACAAACGCTTTAAACGGTTGTTACGGATAATTACGCGACGGTATAAATCATTCAAATCAGAAGAAGCGAAACGGCCACCATCCAATGGTACCAATGGACGCAATTCTGGAGGAATAACAGGAATATACTGCATTACCATCCACTCAGGGCGGTTGGTGATACGAGTACTAGCATCACGGAATGATTCCACTACGCTCAAACGCTTTAAGGCATCTGCTTTACGTTGTTGAGAAGTTTCAGTTGCTGCTGCATTACGCAATGAGAAACTCAAACCGTCCAAATCAATTCTTTCTAATAGAGCGTGAACTGCTTCAGCACCCATTTTAGCTATGAATTTTTGTGGATCATCATCAGGTAAATACTGATTTTCTTTTGGCAAATTATCCAAGATATCTAAGTATTCTTCTTCAGTAAGAAGATCACCCATATTCATGTCCTTGATACCACCCTGAATAACCACATATCTTTCGTAATAAACGATAGTTTCTAATTTCTTAGAACTCATTCCTAACAAATAACCAATCTTGTTGGGCAAACTTTTGAAGTACCAGATGTGAACTACTGGAACTACTAATTTGATATGACCCATGCGCTCGCGGCGCACTTTCTTTTCAGTTACTTCAACACCACAACGGTCACACACGATGCCCTTATAACGGATACGCTTATACTTTCCACAAGCACACTCGTAGTCCTTTACTGGTCCGAAGATTCTTTCACAAAACAAACCATCACGCTCCGGTTTATAAGTACGGTAGTTAATGGTTTCAGGCTTTAGCACTTCACCAAAGCTTCTTTCCAGAATACTATCTGGAGAAGCCAGACTGATAGTGATCTGTGAAAAAGTTGGCCTCGGTTTGTTATCTCTTTTGATTGCCATATTGCTATTGAGAATTTGTAGATTAATATTTTTTAATACTGTTTGGAATCAGAAAGTGGATCATCGCTTTTAGTGCGATCATCCACTTTCATTCCTATCTTATTCGAACTTTAAATCAAGTCCTAATCCTCTCAATTCATGTACCAATACATTGAATGATTCAGGAACACCCGGACGTGGGATATTATCTCCCTTCACAATGGCTTCGTACGTTTTAGCACGGCCAATGATATCATCCGATTTGAGGGTTAACAATTCCTGTAAGATATTAGCTGCACCATATGCTTCCAGTGCCCAAACCTCCATCTCACCAAAACGCTGACCACCAAACTGTGCTTTACCACCCAACGGTTGTTGAGTAATCAAACTGTATGGTCCGATTGAACGGGCGTGCATCTTATCATCAACCATGTGGTGTAGTTTGATCATGTAAATCACACCCACAGTGGCTTTCTGATGGAAACGCTCACCTGTTTCACCATCGTATAAATAAGTATGTCCATTTCTAGGAATTCCAGCCTGAACACAGTACTCTTCGATTTGTGTAGTTGAAGCACCATCGAAAATCGGTGTTGCAAACTTCACGCCTAAACGCTTACCAGTCCATCCTAAAATGGTTTCATAAATCTGACCCAAATTCATCCTTGAAGGCACCCCAAGTGGATTCAATACGATATCTACTGGTGTTCCATCTTCCATGAATGGTAAGTCTTCAGCACGTACAATTTTTGCAACAATACCTTTGTTACCATGGCGACCCGCCATCTTATCACCCACTTTCAACTTACGCTTAACAGCCAGATAAACTTTAGCAAGTTTCAACACACCAGCTGGTAATTCATCACCAATTGAGATATTGAATTTCTCACGCTTGTATCTACCTAACTCTTCATTAAACTTAATGCTGTAGTTGTGTAATAAAGTGTTAATCTGATCATCCGTTTTTGCATCAGCAGTCCATCCCAAAGGATTTACGTTTTGATAATCGATTGTTGATAAATTCTTTTGATTGAATTTAGCACCCTTCCCAATTAGCATTTCTCCGAAATTATTGCTAACACCTGTAGATGATTTGTCTTTCAACAAAGTCTGCAATTTATCTAACAACAATTCTTTGATTGATTCAACATTCTGCTGATGAACTTTCTCCACTTTTTCTAACTGTGCTTTTTCACGAATCTTTCCGTTCTTATCTTTCTTAGCACGTTGGAATAATTTTTTATCGATTACAACACCTTCAGTTCCGTTTGGAGCTTTCAAAGAAGCATCTTTTGCATCACCGGCTTTGTCTCCAAAGATGGCACGCAATAATTTTTCTTCTGGTGTTGGATCTGATTCACCTTTTGGAGTGATTTTACCAATCAAGATATCGCCTTCCTTAATGGTAGCACCAATACGGATAATACCATTCTCATCAAGATCTTTAGTAGCATCTTCTGAAACGTTAGGAATATCTGGAGTTAATTCTTCTTCACCCAATTTAGTATCGCGAACTTCTAATTCATATTCTTCAATGTGAACAGAGGTAAATAAATCTTCACGAACTACTCTTTCACTAATTACAATCGCATCTTCAAAGTTGTAACCTTTCCATGGCATGAATGCCACTTGTAAGTTTCTTCCTAAAGCGAGTTCTCCATTTTGAGTAGCATATCCTTCAGTTAAGAAATCACCTTTTTTAACTTGCTGACCTTTCTTCACAGCTGGGCGAAGATTGATACAAGTTGCCTGGTTCGTTTTCATGAACTTAGTAAGTGTATACACTTGTAAGTCATCATTAAAGCTCACTAAACGATCTAAGTCATTTCTATCGTAACGAACATGAATATGATTAGCATCTACAAATTCAACCACACCATTACCTTCAGCGTGGATTTGAATACGTGCATCGCGTGCAGCTTTTCCTTCCAGTCCGGTACCCACAATAGGAGCTTCCAAACGGATTAATGGAACAGCCTGACGTTGCATGTTAGATCCCATCAAGGCACGGTTAGCATCATCATGTTCTAAGAAAGGAATCAAAGAAGCACTCAAACCAACAATTTGGTTAGGAGCTACATCCATAAATTCTACTTCTTCTTTATCAAGGATTGGGAAGTCGCCTGTTTGACGAGATACTACGCGATCTTCAGCAAAAGCACCATCCGCTTTTAACGGTGTGTTACTTTGTGCAATCTTTGCAGAGTCTTCCTCTTCAGCACTTAAGAAAGTAAGGGTATCCATATTTACTTTACCAGCTTCTACTTTACGGTAAGGGGTTTCAATGAATCCCATATCGTTAATAGCAGCGTGTACGCAAAGTGTAGAGATTAGACCGATGTTTGGTCCTTCAGGGGTTTCAATAGTACATAAACGACCGTAGTGCGAATAGTGTACGTCACGAACCTCGAAACCAGCACGCTCTCTGCTCAAACCTCCTGGTCCAAGTGCGGAGATACGACGCTTGTGCGTGATCTCACTCAATGGATTGGTTTGGTCTAAGAATTGAGATAACTGAGAAGTACCGAAGAATGAGTTAATAACAGAAGATAATGTACGCGCGTTGATCAGATCAACAGGTGTAAATACCTCGTTATCACGAACATTCATACGCTCACGGATTGTTCTAGCCATACGAGCCAAACCAACACCGAATTGAGCATACAATTGCTCACCCACTGTACGAACGCGGCGGTTACTCAAATGATCGATATCATCGATCTCAGCTTTACCGTTGGTTAAGCGTACCAGGTACTTAATGATTTCAATAATATCAGGCTTAGTTAATACCTTCTTTTCCAAAGGATATTCCAAACCTAATTTACGGTTAATCTTATAACGACCAACTTCTCCTAAATCATAACGTTTGTCGGAGAAAAATAATTTATCAATAATACCACGAGCAGTTTCATTATCAGGGGCATCAGCTCCACGCAATTGGCGATAGATATGCTGAACCGCTTCTAGTTCACTGTTAGAGGTATCTTTATTTAAAGTGTTGTATATGATTGCATAGTCGCCACCAACGTTTTCTTTTTGAATAAATACGCTCTTCACTTCCATCTCTATGATGGTTGCGATGGCTTCTTCATCCAAAACGGTGTCGCGTTCCATCACAATCTCGTTACGCTCGATGCTCACTACCTCACCAGTATCTTCGTCTACAAAATCTTCTACCCATGTTCTAAGAACACGAGCAGCCAATTTCTTACCTACCTGGTTAGCTAATGATTTCTTATCGGCTTTCACCTCATCGGCCATCCCGAATAATTCGAGGATATCCTTATCGGTTTCAAATCCAATAGAGCGCAATAAAGTAGTTACAGGGAACTTCTTCTTACGATCGATATAAGCGTACATTACGTTGTTGATATCCGTAGCAAACTCCATCCAGGCACCTTTGAACGGAATTACCCTAGCAGAGTAAATCTTGGTTCCATTAGGGTGAACAGACTGTCCAAAGAATACACCAGGAGAACGGTGTAACTGAGAAACTACTACGCGCTCTGCACCATTAATTACAAATGTACCGCGTGGTGTCATGTACGGGATATTGCCCAAAAACACATCCTGAACGATTGTTTGGAAGTCAACGTGCTCCTCATCGTTACAACTTAAACGCAATTTTGCTTTTAAGGGAACAGCATAAGTAAGTCCGCGCTCCATACACTCTTCAATAGTGTAGCGTGGGGGATCAATAAAATAATCCAGGAATTCCAGTACGAAAATGTTACGAGTATCCGTAATAGGAAAATTTTCCTTGAATACGCGGAACAAGCCTTCCACATTACGTTTGTCGGGCGTTGTTTCTAACTGAAAAAATTCACTGAAAGATTCTAACTGAATGTCGAGTAGGTCTGGGGCATCCGCCAAGTGTTTAGTTTTACCGAAGCCGACCCTGTTGTTCAATGTAGTTGTAGACATATTTGTGTAAAACCGGTTTTAGTACGTAAAATTTTGGGGAGAACTAAGTGCTTCTCTTAACGTACAATCGGCGCATCTACCATTAAAATAAATGATAAAAATGTCCACCCGCTAATAAGCCCAAAATAAAGGATGGCGAAGGTAATGAATTCGGATAAAAATAAAAAACATATTTTGTTAAATCAATTGGGCATAAAAAAACCGATAGGATCACTCCTATCGGTCTATTATTTTGAGGTAGGGTTAATTACTTAACTTCTACTTCAGCACCAGCTTCTTTTAATTTAGTTGCAATTTCTTCAGCTTCTGCTTTAGAAACACCTTCTTTAACTGCTTTAGGAGCGCCATCAACTAAATCTTTAGCTTCTTTCAAGCCTAAACCTGTTAATTCTTTCACGATCTTAACTACAGTTAATTTGCTAGCACCACCGCTAACTAAAACCACATCAAAAGATGTTTTTTCTTCCACTGCTGCTGCTGCGTCTCCGCCGCCTGCTGCTACTACTACAGCTGCTGCAGCTGGTTCAATACCGTAATCAGCTTTCAAAACGTCTGCTAATTCCTGAACTTGTTTAACTGTTAAGCTTACTAATGTTTCAGCTAATGCTTTAATGTCTGCCATGTTTTTGAATTTTTTCCGCCTTCATGGTTTCCTTTCGGATACTCCGGCGGAGGGTTTAAAAAAATTGCCTTTATTTTCCCTCAGGCCTGGGATATTTTAAAGGTTGCTACAAACTTAACAACCGATTAAATTAAGCTTCTGCTGGAGCGTCGGTTGCTGGCGCTTCTGCTGCTGGTGCTTCTGCTACAGGGGCTTCTGCAACTGCTGCAGCTTCAATTACCTCAGCAACAACTGCAGTACCTTCTGCTTTTTGCTCGTGATGGTGCAACAATGCTGCTATCACGCGCTTAGCAGGTGATTGTAACAATCCGATTACTTCACCAATCAATTCATTCTTAGTCTTGATCTGAGTTAATGCTTTCAGATTTTCATTACCTGTATACACATCACCATTAATGAAAGCAGCCTTTAAAACTGGCTTTTCAGAATTCGCTCCTTTACGGAATGAAGTGATGATCATTGCAGGCTCTTTAGGGTTCTCAGAGAACATTAAAGCAGTTACATTGTGCAATGAATCATAGATACCTGCATATTTTTCAGAATCTAAAGATTCCAAAGCTTTGCGGATCAAAGTATTCTTTGCAACTTTCATCTCTACTTGCTTATCAAAACAAGTACGACGTAATTTAGATACTTGCGCTACTGTTAACGCTTCTGTATCGGTGATATAGAAGTTATTATATTGAGTGAACTTCTCTTTCAAGAGTTCAATAACCTCATTTTTTTGATCTTTGGTCATAACTAATTTGTTTTATAAACCCGGGTCATTTCGTTTTACTGATTACTCAGTATGCGATCACCAGGATTAGTTGATTAATTGTTTGGTGTCTAGTGTAATACCCGGGCTCATGGTGCTTGCCATACTTACTGCTTTGAGGTAGGTACCTTTAGAAGAAGATGGTTTTAATTTCAAAATAGCATTGATCAATTCAGTGCTGTTTTCAGAAATTTTTTCAGGAGCGAAAGAAATACGACCGATAGACGCGTGAACGATACCAGTTTTATCAACTTTGAACGCAATTTTACCGCCTTTTACTTCATTTACCGCAGCAGCAACATCATTTGTTACTGTACCAGTTTTAGGGTTTGGCATCAAGTTACGTGGTCCTAATACTTTACCCAATTTACCAATCTTAGGCATTACAGAAGGAGTAGCGATGATTACATCAACGTCTACCCAACCACTTTCAATCTTTGTGATGAATTCGTCTAATCCAACAAAATCAGCACCTGCTTCTTTTGCAGCAGCTTCTTTATCTGGAGTACACAAAACCAATACTTTTTTAGTTTTACCAGTACCATGAGGCAATGATACAGTTCCACGAACTTGTTGATCTGCTTTTTTAGGATCAACACCCAAACGGATATGCAGATCTACAGAACTATCAAATTTGGTACAATTAATTTCTTTAACAAGGTTAGCTGCTTCTTTCAGGGAATAAATTTTGTTTTTATCCACCTTAGTTACTGCTACTTTTCTTTTTTTAGTAAGTGACATTTTCTAAATGATTTAAGGTGAATAATTAATTTTCCCAAGGGGCTTTTCCTTCAACATTAACTCCCATAGATCGGGCAGTTCCAGCAACCATATTCATGGCGCTATTCAAAGTAAAAGCGTTAAGATCGCTCATCTTGTCTTTAGCGATAACTTCTACTTGTTCCCAAGTAACTTTACCCACTTTGTCGCGATTGCTTTCTTTAGAACCTTTTTGAATTTTAGCAGCTTCCATGATTTGAACTGCAGCTGGAGCGGTCTTGATAACAAAGTCGAATGACTTATCTGTATAAACCGTAATTAAAACAGGAACAACTTTTCCCATTTTGTCTTGAGTTCTAGCATTAAACTGCTTACAGAACTCCATGATGTTAACACCCTTTGAACCAAGTGCTGGACCTACTGGAGGTGCTGGATTGGCTTGACCGCCTTTCACCTGCAACTTTACGTAGCCTGAGATTTCTTTTGCCATTTTATAAGATTTTATTGGTGATATCGTACCGCTTTTTACGGCACTCCCAAACTCAATCATTCTTCCTAAAAAGAACTTTTGGGGCGGCAAAGGTAAGCCCTATCAGCTTTTCTACAAAATATTTCGCCTCTTTATTTTCAATTGGAAACAAAAAAGCCCTGAATTTTTAAAATTCAGGGCTTTTTTTATCTTTTTAGGCTTAGCTGATTTTGTCAACCTGCATATAATTCAATTCTACTGGAGTAGAGCGACCGAAAATCTTTACAGTTACTTTCAGTTTTTTCTTTTCGTCGTTTACCTCTTCGATCACACCATTGAAATCATTAAATGGTCCTTCGATTATCTTAATGGTTTCTCCAACAATGAAAGGTTCGCTCATACTGATACCACCCATGTCGTTCATCTCATCCACTTTTCCTAGCATTTTGTTCACCTCACTTTTACGGAGAGAAATGATATTGCCCTTAGATCCTTTACCATCGGTTAAGAAGTGCATTACATTGCTGATATTGCTGATATGCTGTACAATATCGTCTGATAATTTACCATCTTGCACTTCCATCATCACATATCCTGGGAAATAGTTTTTTTCGCGCATTACTTTTTTACCGTTCTGCACTTTATATACTTTTTCCATAGGTAAGAAGATCTGTTTGATAATGGTAGTCCAACCATTTCTTACCAAATCCTTATCCAGATATTCTTTTACCTTACGTTCTTTACCACTAACCACACGTAACACATACCACTTGGTTTCCACTTGTGGAACCTCAGGTATTGCGCCATTTAATATTTCAACTGCTTCCATGATTGGTTACTTGAAAAGTGAATAAATCAATTTAAGCAATTGGTTACTTGAAAAATCCATTATCCAAACCATTGCGGTAATGATAACAGTAGCAACCAACACAATTACGGTGCTTTGCTGCAATTGTATCCAAGTAGGCCAGGTTACTTTCTCAAGCAATTCACGATAACTCTCTTTAAAATAAGTGGTGATCTTGTTCATGTTTTCTATTTTGTAATCTTTAAACCGCCTCCCTTTAAACTGCACGGGCACTAGGATTCGAACCCAGATCAAAGGTTTTGGAGACCTGCATGCTACCGTTGCACCATGCCCGTAGAAAACTAAAAGCTATCCTGAGTAAATCAAGACAGCTTTTAGTGGTATCGCAAATATAGTAAATATTTACTTAAAAGCTAAAAGCCGAAGCTTTTGCTTATTTGATAATTTCAGTAACCTGACCAGCACCTACGGTACGGCCACCTTCACGAATCGCAAACTTCAAACCTTTTTCCATTGCAATTGGTTGGATCAATTTAACAGTTAAACCGATGTTATCACCAGGCATAACCATTTCTGTTCCTTCAGGTAAAGTACACTCACCAGTTACGTCTGTAGTACGGAAATAAAACTGAGGGCGGTATTTGTTGAAGAATGGAGTATGACGTCCACCTTCTTCTTTGCTCAATACGTAAACCTCACCTTTGAATTCAGTATGCGGAGTGATAGAACCTGGCTTACAAAGAACCATACCACGACGGATTTGGCTTTTCTCAATACCACGTAATAACAAACCTGCATTATCGCCAGCTTCACCTTCGTCAAGCAATTTCTTAAACATCTCAACACCTGTAACAGTTGAAGTTAATGGAGCTTCCATTAAACCAACGATTTCAATTCCTTCACCCACTTTGATACGACCTCTTTCGATACGACCAGTTGCAACTGTACCACGACCAGTGATAGAAAATACGTCTTCCACACTCATCAAGAAAGGTAAATCTACCGGACGAGGAGGCAATGGAATGTATGTATCAACAGCATCCATTAATTGTTCAATCTTAGCAACCCATTCTGGTTCACCTGCTAATCCTAGTGAAGCAGAACCTTGTATAATTGGGGTGTTATCGCCATCGAAACCATAAGAGGTTAACAATTCACGAACTTCCATTTCAACTAATTCTAATAATTCAGGATCATCCACCAAATCAACTTTGTTCATGAAAACAACAATTTGAGGAACGCCTACCTGACGAGCCAACAAAATGTGCTCTTTGGTTTGGGGCATAGGACCATCAGTTGCCGCAACAACTAAGATAGCTCCATCCATTTGGGCAGCACCAGTAATCATATTCTTTACATAGTCGGCGTGACCAGGACAGTCAACGTGCGCATAGTGACGTGCAGCAGTTTGATACTCAACGTGAGCAGTATTGATAGTGATACCACGCTCTTTTTCTTCGGGCGCGCCATCGATTTCGTCATAGTTCTTTGCAACGTTACCCATACCCTTTTTAGAAAGGATCATAGTGATCGCTGCAGTTAAAGTAGTTTTACCATGGTCAACGTGACCAATGGTACCTACGTTTACGTGAGGTTTTTCCCTCTTGAAGGTCTCTTTTGCCATTTTTATCGGTTTTTAGTTGTGTTTTTAAAATATTCGGTTCATTTAAGATCCGTTTAAAATTATAATTAGCAGCAGCTTTCGCTTCTGCTGTTTTGTTTTTTTAGATATCCATTATCTTCCAAACGCGCTCACCCTGATATCCAAATTCATTAAGAGCCGATGGTGAGAATCGAACTCACGACCTCTTCCCTACCAAGGAAGTGCTCTACCCCTGAGCTACATAGGCTTGAAAATTACCCGATCTTCTAGCTGTTTCCAGTAGAAGATCGAGTACTATTCACAGAGCGGAAGACGAGGGTCGAACTCGCGACCTATAGCTTGGAAGGCTATCGCTCTACCAATTGAGCTACTTCCGCTTAAATCACCGCCATGATGCGAAGGTGAATGAAAATCAATTCAAAAATCAAAATTTAAAAATCAAAAGATTTAATTTTTGAATTTTGCCTTTTACTTACAAAGAACTATCGCCCGAAATGCTTACGCTTTTCGGGCTTTCGTGGGCAGAGTAGGGTTCGAACCTACGTACACGTGAGTGAACAGATTTACAGTCTGTCGCCTTTAACCACTCGGCCATCTGCCCATTTTGGATTGCAAAGTTATTTTATATCCAAGCCAGAAAAAAATCAGTTTCCCCTTCTGGAATAACCAAACAAACTTGAGCCGAAGATGGGACTCGAACCCGCGACCTGCTGATTACAAATCAGCTGCTCTACCAACTGAGCTACTTCGGCAATACATAAAGAACTATCCCATTTTTTGGGATGGCAAAGGTAATGGAAAACTTTATTCGGCAAAATTTTGAAGCAAAAATTTTGAAACAGTTTTCAACAGTCTGTTATCAACCCAAGCGAAGATGGTTCAAAAAATCAATGTTTACGGGTATTTGGTTCAATTATTGGTATAAAATAAATCTCTATGCAGGGCAAAAAAAGGCCCCTGATTTTCAGGGGCTGGAAGCTTTTTAAGCGGCAAGCTTATCTTTTTTTCTTTTTATCTGTGAAACGATTGAATCCATTGCATTGTCAAATGATTCCTCAAAAGATTTAGAAGATGCTTTTACAAAGAAATCATGTTTCGGCACATGCACTTTTATTTCAACAACCTTATCCTTGATGGAGTGAACTACATTATCCAATTTCAAAAAGAGATCCACTTTTAAAATCTGATCGTGAAATGTGTTCAGCTTTTCTACTTTTTTTGTAACATAATCCACCAATTTGTCATCTGCATCAAAGTGCACTGTCTGAATGTTAACGTTCATAGCAACTCACGTTTAAACGGTTAATTAATAAAAATATGGGAAAGAACTCTTTGCCGGTAACAAATACCGGGCTATCTAATTCTGTTTACAAGTTAAATTAAATAATCCCAAAAAACCAGAAATTAAACCTGTTTTTTTAAGTTTTAACAGTACTTAAAAAAGAAGGTTGTATCCACCTTTTTAGGCCTTGGGATGTGCTTTATTAAACACTTCCTTTAACTTTTCAATGCTGTTATGTGTGTAAATCTGAGTGGCTGCTAAACTGCTATGTCCTAACAACTCTTTTACGGCATTCAAATCCGCACCACCATTCATTAAATGTGTTGCAAAACTATGTCGTAATATGTGCGGACTCTTTTTCTGAACCGTTGTAACTTTTGCTAAATATTGGTGCACAAATGCATAAACAGATCTTGGTTGTAAAGGTTTTCCATTTTCAGAAACAAACAAATTCTGAACACCGGGAATTTCCATTTGTTTTTCATCCACATATTTCTGTAAATCCACTAGAAAGCTTCTCTCAACAGGAATAATTCGTTCCTTATTACCTTTCCCTAACACTTTAATTTGCTTACCCGCTATATCGATCTGCGTTTCTTTTAAATTAATGAGTTCCGACAATCGCATCCCAGTTTGATAAAAAAGCTTCATCACAAGTAGCTCGGTTCTACCTTGCCAATTATCTGGAAATGCTACATGATCGAATAGGGTATGCATTTCCTTTTCTTCCACATACACAGGTAAACGTTTACTCATCTTAGGGGAAATAATACTATCCATCGGGCTCTTCTCTAAAATACCGGTTTTCAACTGGTACTTAAAAAAAGATTTTAGGGTTGAAATTTTTCTATTGAGCGATTTGGCAGTGATACCTTCCTGCCGTCTTTTCATTTCAGCTAACCAACTTTTCACGAACATGCTATTTATCTGGTCTAAGGCAGGTATTTCGTCGTACTGATCTTTTAAAAACTGTAAGAATTGTTCCAGATCGGTCTGGTACGCAATAATGGTATGGCGTGAATATCGCTTCTCGAACTGCAGGTAATCTAAAAATGGCGCTATTTGTGGATATTCAGTTATGGACATAAAAAAGTAGTCTAAAGATATAACCTTAGACTACTCTAAAATATTGTGATGAAGGAAAATTACCCTTCGATCTTTCCGCTAGCGATCTGCTGCTTGTAGATTGCTTTCAAAACCTCACCACGACGTCTTACGGACGGCTTGATAAAAGCTTGACGCTCTCTTAATTGTAATAAAGCCTTAGATTTCTCGAATTTCTTCTTGTACTTCTTAAGCGCTTTGTCGATGTTTTCGCAGTCTTTTGAATCAATAATTAACATATAAATATACCTCCTCAGGCGTTTTTAGGAGCGCAAAGATACGTCTTGGTTTGTATTTTCCAAATCAAAATAAAAACTCTTTTGATTTTATTGCCCCCATTCAATTTGGCAAATTATCTTGCAGCCATGTTTACAGGAATTGTTGAAAATACAGGAAAGATCATTTCCATCGAGAAAAAAGGCACAAATGCCAGTTTTTGGATCGAATCTCCCCTATCGGGCGAGTTAAAAGTAGATCAAAGCCTTAGTCATGATGGGGTTTGTCTTACAGTTGAATCCATTAATGGTAATCAGCATCGAGTTACTGCCATTGAGGAAACACTAAAAAAAACAAACCTGTCTTCCTGGACAGAAGGTAATCAGGTGAATTTGGAGCGATGTATGTTAATGAATGGTAGACTAGATGGCCATATCGTTCAAGGACATGTAGACGCTACAGCTGTGTGCACCGATTACCAAGAGTTGGAAGGCAGTTGGGAATATCGCTTTGAATTTCCAGAAGGGTTTGGACATCTGGTAATCGAAAAAGGAAGTATTGCTGTAAATGGAACCAGTCTAACTTGTTTTAATGTGGCAAAAAATCATTTCAGCATTGCAGTAATTCCTTACACTTACGAACATACCAGCATTCACCAAATGCAAATAAGTTCTATTGTAAATATCGAATTTGATATTTTAGGAAAATATGTTCAGCGCTGGATGCAGCTAAAAGACTAAATCGTTTTCCCTTTCAAAGCGCCACTTACCGCTGCGTCCATCGCCCTTTCAGCAAAAGGCCTTGAAATTTCATTCAATTCTTCGATCTTAGTTTGAATCAGGTTTTTATCATCCATAGTAAGCGCCATTTGTAAAGATTGCATGGCTGCTGCAGTATCCAATATTTCTTGTTGTGTTAATAGGGTTTGGTTTTTGCCAATAAATTTTTCAGTAACATCTAAGATCTGTTCAGCTTCGGTTCTGGCTTCAACCAACGCACGAATTTGCATATCATCTTTCGCGTGAGTAATACTTTCCATCAGCATTTGCTCAACTTCTTCATCTGTTAAACCAAACTGCGGCTTTACTTCTATACTCTGCTCAATACCACTCCTTAACTCCTTTGCTTTCACTACTAAAATTCCATCCGCATCAATTAAAAACTGCACTTCCACTTTAGGCAAACCAGCAGGCATTCCGGGAATACCTGTTAAATTAAATTCTGCTAATTTTCGATTGTCTTTCACCAGATCTCTTTCGCCTTGAAAAACAGAAATGCGCATACTTCCTTGTCCGTCTTTTTGTGTGGTATACTGTCTGCCAACGCTCGTAGGGATTTTAGAATTTCTTGGAATCAACACATCCATTAAACCTCCCATGGTTTCTATTCCCAGACTCAATGGCGTTATGTCTAATAGCAAAAAATCTTTATTATTTCCTGCTAAAATATCGGCCTGAATGGATGCACCCAATGCCACCACTTCATCAGGGTTTACACGATCATTCACTTGCTTACCAAAGAAATTACTCACTGCATTTTTAACTGCCGGCACACGCGTTGATCCGCCCACCATCACAATGGTAGAAATAGCATCAGTACTAAGTTTAGCGTCGGTCAAAGCTCTTTTACAACATGCAATTGTTTTTTCAATCAATGGCTGTATTAATATTTCAAATTGTATTTTTGTAATACTCAATATCTCCCCATTCCAATCTGTTGAGAAACGTTCATGAGAGCTTAGGTGTTTTTTTGCTTCCTCGGCTTTTAAGCGCAAACCCTGAGCTAAAGATTTATGTTCATGCAATTCTTCAATGGTAATACCAGCCTCATTTAACCAGTGTTGCATAATGGCTCTATCTAAATCATCACCCCCCAAATATGTATCACCATTCGTACTCAATACTTCAAAAATTCCATTACTAATATGCAAGATGGAAATATCGAAAGTACCCCCACCTAAATCATATACAGCAATGGTGGCTTCTTCATTTTGATTCATTCCCAATCCATAAGCCAAACTTGCTGCAGTAGGTTCGTTTACAATGCGCATCACATCTAAACCGGCTAATTTTCCAGCATCTCGTGTAGCTTGCCTTTGTGCATCATTAAAATATGCGGGAACCGTAATCACCGCTTTTGTGACAGGCGTTTTTAAAATATGTTCCGCTCTTTGTTTTAACTCTTTTAAAATAAAAGAGGATAATTCAATAGGTGAAAAAAACTGATCCCCCACCTGAACTTTCACAAGACTTTCCGTATTATCATCAATTACTTTATAAGCAAAAAATCCAGCGTTTTCTTTAATATCCTGATAACTTTTTCCCATTAATCGCTTCACACTAAAGATAGTATTCTGTGGATCTAATTCTAAGAAGGCTCTTGCTTGCTCTCCTACGGTTGGATTTCCAAATTCATCAAAATGTAAAATGCTTGGTACAAGACTGCTTGTATTAAACTCCCGCAAAGCTACTGGCTGCTTTGTTTCTGGGTGAATGATGGCTACCAGGCTATTGGTGGTGCCCAAATCAATTCCCACAATCATCTCTGCTTGCTGTAAACTTCCTGTTGCGATATTGATAGCAATTTTTGCCATATGAGAACTGGTTAGAAATATTTTAATGAATTTCTAAACGGCAAAAGTAAAACAATGCCCTTGCCCCCACTTGCGAATTAAGGAATGAATCCCGAATAGTTTCCCATCAAGCTTCTACTACTTCAGTACTTGTTAATTTATCGTGTAATGGTTTACCCCAGAATGCGTTGAAGAAAAAGTCGATTACAATAAGTCTTAATAAACTCCGGCCAAAGATCTGCAGAACAGTTGGTTTTTTCCCATTCAAATCAACCACTTTACTGGATGATATCCATTTGCCAGGAGTTCTTGCCCATATAATCTCAAAAAAACTATAATATACAAACAATACCAAACCTACGAACCACCAGAAATTAATGGTTTTAAAATGCCAGTAAACCACATAAAAATTCCAGTATTTAAAAGCGGCATAGCTCAGTAGGAATACCAAGAAACCATCAACCAAAAAATTTAAAATACGCGTTCCATCACCCACATTTTTCATAAACCTTTGTATTTGAGCAAAAATATCTGCTTTAGTTCATTAAAATTCAATAGTCAACCAATTGAAGTAATTACTTTTGCGCAAATTGTTTGGAAGATGCATTTAATTGAAGATTTACAATGGAGGGGTATGATTCAGGATATCATGCCGGGAACAAAAGAATTGTTAGAAAAAGAAATGGTCTCGGGATATATTGGATTCGATCCAACTTCAGATAGTTTGCATATTGGCAGCCTGGTACCCATTTTATTACTGGTACACCTTCAGAAAGCCGGACATAAACCATTTGCCCTTATTGGTGGTGCTACAGGCATGGTAGGCGACCCTAGTGGGAAAAGTGAAGAGCGAAATCTTTTGAGTGAAGAAACCCTGCAATTCAATCAGGAAGGTGTTCGTAAACAATTATCAAAATTTCTCGACTTTAATAATAACCAGCCTAACACTGCAGAATTGGTTAATAATTATGATTGGTTTAAAGACTTCAGCTTCTTGAATTTCATACGTGATGTAGGCAAACATATCACTGTGAATTATATGATGGGAAAAGATAGTGTAAAGAAAAGACTAGAAGGCGAAACTGGCATGAGTTTCACAGAATTTACTTATCAATTGGTACAGGGTTATGATTTCTATTGGTTATACCAAAATCGTAACTGCAAATTGCAAATGGGTGGAAGCGATCAGTGGGGAAATATCGTAACGGGTACCGAATTAATAAGAAGAAAAACAGGTGGTGAAGCTTTTGCATTTACTTGCCCGCTTATTACAAAAGCTGATGGTGGCAAATTCGGGAAAACTGAAAAAGGAAATGTATGGTTAGATGCAAAGAAAACATCACCTTATCAGTTTTATCAATTCTGGCTAAATGCAAGCGATGAGGATGCAAAAAAATGGATTAAGATATTTACGCTTTTACCAAAAGAATCAATAGAATCAATCATAGCAAAACAAGCATCTGCCCCACACGAAAGAGCTCTTCAAAAAACATTGGCGAAGGAATTAACTTGTTTTGTGCATAGCCAGGCCGATTTTGAGTTTGCCATAAAGGCATCTGATATTCTTTTTGGAAATGCAACTACTGAAATTTTGCAAAGCCTGAGTGAAGATCAATTATTACAAGTAATGGAAGGTGTTCCAAGCATCGAAATTGTTAGAAGTGCCATTGAAACAGGATATGAGATAGTTTCATTTCTGGCTGATACCCAAATTTTCCCAAGTAAAGGAGAGGCTCGAAAAATGTGGCAGGCCGGTGGTTTGAGCATGAATAAAACAAAGATTACCGCAGATAAAACCATGATTGATTCCAACGATCTTTTAAAAGATAAATATATTTTGGTGCAAAAAGGGAAGAAAAATTATTATTTAGTAATTGTTTCTTAATCAACCACCCCAGCTGTATGCCGAGTCCGGCATCAGCATCCCCTCCATCGCGTACGATGGAGGGGAAATCTTTTTCACTTATTTTTTACCCAATTTTTCTTCACACTTTTCTTTTTACTTTTTAATTTACTTTCTTTATTTCATCCCAGATGGCTTCTGCCACAAATTTTTGTCCGTCTGGATTTAAATGAACCCTATCGGAAGTTAAAATTCCTTTCTCTTTATTTTCAGGATTATTTTTCAAGTCATATGCCAATAATCCACCCCTTAAATCAACCAATTGCAAGCCATTCTCGGCTGCATATTTTTTTATCCAATTACAGTATAAATTCAAATCTCCATCCTGTTGATTTGAATGGTCGGTTCTTTCCCCAATAGCAGCAGGTGTGGCAAGTATTATTTTTGCACCGGAAGCTTTTATTTTTTTAACTATGGCATCATAAAATTTTCCGAACTTATCATAATCGGTACCCGTTCCACCCGTCATTTTATGCCATACATCATTTACTCCAATGTAGATGACAACGATATCGGGGCTTTTCTCAAGAACATCCGTCTCTAAACGCAAATAGAGATCGTATACTTTATTGCCACTTACTCCAGCACCTATCAATTCATATTTGTGAGTAAGGCCTTCCCTTTGTATAATAGTATCAATTAATTTGATATACCCACCAGGGCTCATGCCAGCTTGAGTAATGCTGTCGCCAAAAAAGACCACTTTTTTCTTTTTATCGTACCTATAAGACATTAGAATCATTGCACACACAAAAAGGGCTAATAATATCAATTTGTTCGTCATGGCTATCATTTATTCGTTTTGAATTTGAATATTAAATATAATTGTTAAAAGTAACTGTCCACTCGCCTTTAAGTAATTAAGTTTAGAAAAAGTGGCTGATTTTTTTCTAATTTTGTACTTTAAGATGGGATTTTGCTAAGAAATCTTTTAAAAAATTTGGAACAATTGGGGTACACCCCTATTTTTGCAACCCATTCGAATAGAATGTATAGGATTGCCTGATAGTATAATGGCAGTACGACTGTTTTTGGTACAGTTTGTCTTGGTTCGAATCCAGGTCGGGCAACAACCAGAAAAAAGGACAATTTTAATTAATTGTCCTTTTTTAATTCTTTAGATCACTGTTATATAATTATTTTTTTCTGTTACAGATTTTTCTGAATGTATTGATAGATCATTTGCACATTATTATGCCATGAGTGAGACTTTGCAAATAGGATACGTTGGGCTTCCTTTTCTTCATTATTCTCACTCAATGCTTTTTCCAATGCCTCCTTATAATCTTCGAGAGAGTTACATAAATACACATGTTCTTTAAATAGCTCCATGGTTTTTGTTCTGGTAGCAATAACAGGTTTCCCCATGGCAAGGTATTCATCTACTTTACGTGGATAATTTCCAATGGTTACTTCATTAACCAATTGTGGATTCAAACAAATATCTAATGATGCCATATATTCTGGAACAAGGTCTTTGGGAATCCTGCCTAAAAAATACACATTCTTTAAATTGTGTAATGCATGGGACGCAAACACTTTATCTTCATTTCCAATCATCACAAATGAGTAATCAGGCTTGCTCTTTGCGAGTTCATAAATTAAATCAGCATCTAATCGCATACTTATAATATCTCCGATATAGCCAATTCTAGGCCCTGGGATTGGTTGAATATTTGCAGGTATTTCAAACTTAAGATCAGTATTGTAGGCAGAAAGATCAACACCCTGACCAACATCGTAACTCTCTGTATTGAACGATTTTGCATAGTCAGATAATTGAGGTGAGTTACATACAATCAAATCACTTTTTTTAATTAAAAGAGGTTCCAATCGAACCGCATGTTTTTTCCAATATTCATAGGGTTGTACATTATCTCTTCTGTAATAAACCGAAAGCTTTGGCGCAAGAAACTCCTTTGAATAAAAGCTCCGATAAATATCGTTATCTATCAAATGTACTGGTGCTGTAAATCCGAGGTCTTCCGCTACTTTTTTTACGTACCGAAATATTTTTTTATTATTCATCTGATTGAACGTATCAAATAAGAATCCATCGGGCAACCCATTCACCGATAAAATGGAAAATGGAAAATCTAATACCCACAGATTTTCATTGATTTTCCGAAGGGGTTCTTTTTGTTTCTTTAAAACATCTAAACGATGCTGGGTCTGGGCATTGGGTGTATTTCGAAAAATCGTCATCATGTCTAACGGGCCATTCACATACAAAACACGATTATCATTTGAAATTTCCTTTGCTATATCAATGGCATTAGAACCCACAGGAATATCCCATGATTGCAGCCCGGTAATGATAAAATCTTGATTCCTCATTTTTTAATTGTTTAATTATTATAAGAAACGATCCCCCATTTGAAAACAATGCATCTATTTTATTCAATATGTATCCTACTTAAACTTCTATTGTTTTTAGAGTTGATTTTAGCGGATCTTCTTTCGTATCAAAAACTTCAGAATTTAACATGATGGCCATCGAAGTATACAGTAACATAGCAGTTGGCATACCCCCTAATACAGCATTACCGTAAGAAGCCACCATAACGCCAGCCATGCCAGCAATAAGTGCAGACATCTTCAATTTGATCATTGGATCCCTAATTCTGAACATCACTTTGTAAGATGCCTTACCCAAAGTGTAAAAGAGAATGAACAAATGAATCAATAATCCTACTATACCCGCTTCTACCCAAACCAATACATACCAACTATCGGTTGCAATTTGAGATAGAAATGCGTAGGGCAAATACTTCTGGGCCTTTACCCCACCATGTCCTATTCCCCCACCAAAAGGCCTTGTTGCAAGATATCTGCTCAGAATTTTTTGATTATCAAGCCTTACCTGAAGTGATGCATCATTTGGGTCAAATGCAGTTCTCATTCTTCTAATTTGGTCATTACCCTGTCCAATTAAAGTGAACCTGAAAAAAATAAATACAAGCAACAATAATGATACTCCAATTGCCAGTACGCGAATATTTTTCCTTAACACAAAAAAAATCATAAAGCCTGCAAGTGGTACGCTAATGGCACCTCTAGTTCCTGAAATTATCATTCCATATAATGCCAAAATACCTACAATCATAAAAAAGACTTTGCTCTTCCCTTTTTGCGACATAGAATAAATAATGGCCACTACTCCCGTATAGCCCTGATTACCTCCAAACTGCCCGGCATCGCTCATAAAAGAAAATACCCTGAGCTTGCCAAAAAGTATATGTGTTTTATAGTTTCCTTCATTTAACCAACCTTGCTCCCATTGATCCACTCCGAATTTTAATTGGATAATTCCTTTCAATGTGGCTAATATCGAAACAGCTCCCCATATATAAAGAAAAGTATCAAGTTTGCGATTATCATTGATAAGGAGTAAAGTAAGAGGAACCATTAAAAACATATACAGAAACACCCCACGTCCAGAAAACCATGCTGGCATACTACGGGCTTCTGGATTTACTATTTCAAAAAGTGCGTATCCAAACCAGATGATCGATAAAAAAGTGATGTCTTTATTGGCGGGAGACCAATCGACTCTTTCTTTAAACCTATTCATGATTAAGGCCAAATAAGTAAGAACCAGGATGCCATCCATTCCTAAACCAACTTGCAAGTCTTTTACATAACGTCCAATACCAATTAGAATAAAGCTTAGCCCGATAGCAGTATAGAGACCTAAAATGGGTTGTTTAAAAAGAGAAAAAGCATACAGTATTACAAAAAATAATCCTGTTAATAAACCAATTCCCATCATTCCCAATGAAGCGAAAATCAAAGAAAATATAAATACTGTTATTAGAAGGAATATAATAGAACGCGGCTCTGCCAAGCGATTTGATCCAGTATGCACTTCAAATGGATTGATTTGATTGTTGCGCTTCATTTTTTGTTCAGTATTACACTATCTTTTAAAGCTAGAGCTGTGCCTTATGTTGCAGTTTCTTAAAAATTGTTTTATAAAAGTTGATCCCTCTGATAAAAATTTCCGAATAACTTAATGCAAGTTCTTTGTCTAGAAAATACATGCCGATCCAAATACCAAGAACAGTAAAAAAGATTGATCCAATAGCCACCATTATCAATGAATTAAATATAAATATGGCAATCAAATCGCCAATAATATTGGCAATTACCATAAATAATACTTTTAGTGCATTGATATTCGGTTTGTTAATACTGTCAAGACCAATTCCAGTCATCCTGTCGATCGGGAGCAGCAATCCATATAATGAAAATACCCGTACTATACTTACTGCATTAAAACCGGAAACGGGGTCGTTTTGTAAATATTTTTTTCCAGCCAGAAATAGCACAAACAAGTCTGCAAAAACAAAAGTAAAAAGGCCAGTAAATATGAATAAGAAAGTAAGTGCACCAGCATATGAATAAAAGTGTTCCCTCACTTCTTCCATCTTGCCTTGTATACTTGCTTTTGACATTTTTGGGAATGCAGTTGCTACAAAACTACGCAAAGGTATTTGTTGCAATTCTGTTAGCTTCATTGGAATACTATACAGAGCAACTGCGGAGCTACCTAAAGGACTAAGGCTTATGATCAATGTATCAGCACTGCGCAATAGATTTGTTCCAACCAAAGTAAAAGTTGTGTACTTCCCAAAATGCAAAAGTGTTTTGTTTGATTCTGAGCTTGCTTTAAAAATATTATTCAATCCATCCCATCCCTTCAATATACTCATCAAAGAAGTAATGATATTAATGATCAGCATTGCCCAAACTACTTCAACAAGCGCCATTTTAAAATAAAAGTAATTCACCAGGAGAACTATAAAAAAAGGAACACTATTCAATGCCTTCAAGAGTAAAATTTTACCGTATTTTCTATCTGCCTGCAAAACCACCAATGCGTTATTCCAGGGAAGATTAATGAATGCCAAAATCGGATACCAGTTAAAAAACAATTGATAACCCGAATTCTGTATGGTTTGATGAAAGAAAAGATTTGATAATAGTAATAGTATTACAATCACTATGGTAGAACCTAATCCAATTAATGCATTTGACCCTATTAATTTAATTCTCTGATCTTCATCAGCACCCGACAAATACCTAATTAAAGCAGTATTCGTTATCCCAAATCTAAACACTTCAATAAACGATCCTGATGAGATAAATAAAACCCATTGACCAAATTGGTTCACAGAAAAACTTCTTGCAAGAATTGCAAAACTTGTAATACCAAATATGGCAATTATAAGATTCCCTGAAAGTGATAGGAAATTATCTTCACGTACAATCTTATTAAGCGTCTTCTTCAATGGATTGTTGTTTAAATTTGATTCTTTGAAAAGAATTGAAATCTCAAAAGATTCTTTAATTTTTTTCTGAACTTACTGCTTTTTTTAGGTAATTCTCCAACTAGGGATTCTAATTCCTGGAGTTCCACTCCATTTACGATTAATACCATTTTATTTACACAAAGTGGCAATAGTTCATTCAAAGCAGTTTGATCGGCTTCAGACCATAATCGATTAGCGCGGCAAATTAAAACGGATAGATCAGATTGTGCAATTAAATCAGAAGGGTAATTATTAAAAATAAGAGCTGGAATCTCAATAAACACGTAATCAGGAACATAAGATATATGAATATTATTTTGTTCAAGAATTTCGGCGTAATTTTTTGCGCTATAGAAATGGTTATCAATTTTGCAAAAGAAATATTCTGAATTTGGTAGGTAATTAGTTGGATTATCTAAAAATGGACTCTTAATATCAATTCTAGAATCATGGTATCCCAAAAGTCTACTAACAAATGAAAACCTCCCTTGATGTGCAATCTGTTTCTGTGACTTTGAGAAGTTCAACATCAAAACTTTATTACCTTCTTCAATTAATTTCCTTGAAATATTGCCTGCTATAACAGTTTTACCTTCCTGTTCCAAAGTACTCAAAAACAAAATCGTTTTAACTTTTTTACCAGAATCATGCAAACTCAAATACTGTTTTAAATTCTGAGTTGTAATTTCTATTAGTCGATTATTAATAAAAGAAAAATTATTAGTAGAAGGCTTTAAGTATATCTTTGGAATCATTCCTAAAGAAGGTAATTTTAATATTTTAGATGCCCTCTTAATATTCTTTAAAGTATCATCAAAATATTCCATTGCTAAAATATTTCCAAGAACCAATATTATTCCCAAAAATGCAGAACCAATAACAAGCGCCATCGTTTTTGAAGGTTCAGGTTCTATAGGAAAAAAGGGGGGATCAACAGCTTTCAAATTTGAAGCGAGGGCGTTATCTTGTAATTTAAGTTTAGCCAAATTCAAGCCATGTAATATTTCTAAATAACCTTGTTCTGAAACAGATATTTCTCTTTCTATTCTCTTAATATTTGCTCCAGCAGGGGCATAAATTGAATATTGTTGTTGAAAATCTTTATTCCTTTGATCCATAACCTTAAGTTTCGCCCTAAGATTTTCTGCTTCTACAACATTATTGATCCACTCTGTAAGTACTGTGTTTATTGGTATCCCATCTACAGTATTTTGATAAGAATAAACTTCCTGAACTCCTTTTTTAATATCACTTTTCAAATTATCAGATTGCTTTTTTAAAGCAGCTAATTTTTTTATATTTGCTTCAGAAGTTACAGATTCGGATTCTGTTGTAGCTATTTCAAAATTAATATCTCCAAGTTGCTTCTTTTTTTCAAGCAAATTGTTGTTTTTTGATTGTACCTGTTGTTGAATTCCTAGTTTTTCTTCTAATCTTTTGATCGCAGCTTCTATTCCTGCTAATTGTGCCTTTTTATTATTATAATCAACCTCCATATCTTCTTTTACTACAGCTACAGCCTTACTCTGTTCATAATAGTTGATAATATTATTCGATTTATTAAAAACAAGCAATTTATCCTCCGCATCTTTTAATTTTAGATTTGCAAAATCAAGTTGAGATTCAAAATATTTTACTACTGCATCTGATCTATTCTCTTTTATGTTTTTATAATTTTTAATACAGACTTCATTGAGTATGGCAAGTGTTTGTTGACATATTCCAGGATCATCCACTACATAACTCAATCGAATCATATCACTACTTCCAATTCTTTCTGCCTTTATAGTGGACATGGCTTTAATAGAATAATGTGGATCATCATGATTCAAAAGTTGATATACAAAATTTGAATCACTACTTTTCATCAATTCGGTAAGGTTCTTAACAGTCATTTCATAATCAGACTTATTTACAGAAGAAGGAACCACATTAACAATGATAGCCTGCTTATTTGTGTCATTCTTTTGATTATCCAGATTAACAAAGCTTAAGGGGGTTTTCTTTTTTACCACAACTTCTGTAGAATCTTCAGAATTAACATTGTTACTCTTAACAACATGAGAATATAAATATGTTGGAGTAATTTCTCTTAATTTTTTGAATGATTGTGCGGAAATGAATTTTGCGTTTTCTTTTTGAAGGCTAAGGTGCTGACTCAATAAGCGAATGGCCACCTCTTCTTGCGTCTCCCTAGAATTAATAATATTTAATAAATTATCGAAAGCTGTATTGGTTAAAAAATAATTGAATGTTTTATCCATCTCAATTGTAGAGCCAGTAGCAAGCCCAGTATATAATTTAGTAGAAGATGCATAGGTATGTTTACCATTCCTAGTAAGCATCATCACTAATGTAGCCAGCGAAAGTGGAACAATAATTAATAAGACCAAATGCTTACGTACCAATCGAAGTAGTTCAATTATTTTCATTATTTACTATTTGAATTAGTCTTATAAAAAGAGAATCCAACAACTTCTTCTAAAATTTTCTTTGCTGAAATAAATTCTGATTTAGCGGTCTCATATTCTGCTTCTGTTCTCGAAACAATATCTGAAATCCGCACAAATTCGCTTATAGGAATAGTTCCATTTCTGAATTCTCTATCTACCATTTCCATATTTACCCTCGCATTACCCCAACTCTGAGATTTTATATTTAAAAGTCTTTGCTTCAACAAAATATCTTCATAAAGTCTTATAACGATTTGTCTAAGTTCATCTTTTTGAACCTGCTCCATACTTTTAGCTTGATCTAGCTGAACTTTTGCAACATTGATTTGATTTTTCCTATCTATCATATCATAAAATGGAAGTTTTAAATATACTCCCAACCCATAATTAAACTGTTTGCTATTTGTGTTTAGTACAGTTGTACTTTGGTTATTTGAATTGGAATTGAAATAATCAAAAGTTCCATAATTTGCCACCCCTTGAAGTCCAAGATTTCTTAACCAAACATTGTGTTGTGTTTTTAACAATGATTCCCTTACTTCAATATCTAGTTTACGAAATTCGACATTGGAATTATGTTTAATGGCAGAATCAATTAATTGTTCTACCGGTGGAAATTGGATTTCGGTTTTATTTAAAATACTTTCTCGATTCTCTGAATTTTGCCCAATAACTGAATTAATAATTAAAAAATTTAGGCAGCCAATGATGATATATCTCAACAACATTTTCATTTTATTTTAATAAACAATCTAAACAGCAGACTTCTGGAACATAGCTGGAATAGTTCTTAATATAAGGCCAATATCATACCAGAATGAATATTTACCATCTTTAAAATGGTCTGCATACTCATTGTCTAATCGCTTTCTTTCTTCTTCAGACATATTACCACCTTTCCCACGCAACTCTACTTGCCATAAACCAGTGATGCCCGCTGGTGCTAGAAAACGCTTAGATAAAGAATCTTGGGTAAGTATTTCTGCCTCATATACCGGAAGAGGGCGATTTCCAACTATAGACATATCACCCTTTATTACATTTATCAATTGAGGAAGTTCATCAATACTAGTTTTTCGAATAAATTTGCCCACCCTTGTCACACGTGGGTCATTAACAATTTTTACAAAAGCAGATTTTTTACTTGCCACATCTTTCTTTTGGAGATTATACCAATAATCGCAGATTTGATGCGAATCGATATGCAGGATCACTGAACAATTTTGCCCATCAGGCAACTTACTACACCTAGGACATGGAGCAGAAAAATCTATTTCAACCTGTTGAATTGAACTGTTATATTGATTTTTCTCTTTTGCTAATTTTTTCAATTCGTCTTCTGCCCCAGTGCGCATAGAACGTAGTTTGTAAAAGTCAAAAACCTTTCGCCCTACCCTTTTGGAAATAAAATAGATTTTCCCTTTTGATTCAAGCCTGATTGCTATAATAACAATCAATAAAAAGGGAGATGCCACTAAAAGTATTGCAGAAGCGACAACAATATCAAAGATACGTTTCGATAAGGGCATTTTGTATACTTCGTTTCTTTTTCCTAAAGAAATATTTGTTCTTCTTTTACGGTATTCAATAAGAAATTCAATCCTACTAACTAAATTTTTAAGTTCTGAATTAGTTAAAACATAATAGTCATCCACACGGTTTTTGAATGCCAATTTATAAACCATGCTATTGAACTCATTCGATATTAAGATAAAGGGAATTGTAGTATTTTCAGGTTGGCTTCTTATCCATTCATACAAGAACATACCATTTTGACCAAGCAAATAATAATCACAAATCACCACATCTGTCTGTTTAAATAATTGAAGGTGATTGATCGCTTTAAGGTTATTTTCAACTACCGTTAATGAAAATCTTTCATCTTCTGAAATTCCTGTAAAATATTCCGGGAAATTTCCAACGTATAATAATTTGATTAATTTATTCATCTTTCTTTTAGAGTAATTTTAATGTAATTGATGATTTAAAAACTACCATTCAATTGAAAAATATATTGGGAATAAATTTTTCTTGATCACTTCTTCTAGCTCTTCAGGATTAAATGGCTTTATTAAATAATCCTGAGCTCCAAGCCGGAAACATTTAATCCTTTCTTTACTTTCCGCTTTGGCAGATAACATGATAACAGGTGTATGTTTAGTAAAGCCTCTTTGTCTAACTCTTGACAAAAACTCATACCCATCTTTTTCAGGCATTTCGATGTCACAAATAATTAAATCTGGCAGGTTTTCTTCTAGCCAATCAAGGCCATGACTACTCGTATTAAAAGAAATGAATTCATAATCCTGCGAAAGGAAATTTTCTAGCAATTGGCAAATACTCTTTTCGTCATCAACTACTAATATTTTTTTCTTCATAATGTTTATTTTTATTGGTTATCTGTAAGGATTCCAATATTGAAATTCCTGTGTCAAAAAATATGTTTTTGTAAAATGTTTTAAACTAGAAAGGTGAAAATGGATAGATGAATGAAGTTTCTCTAATAGAGATGTATATTCTGAATTTAGAAATATAGATAATAGTGAATCAGGAAAAAATAAACAAGAATTCCTGATAAAATGATACATGACTACAATTTTTAAAACTGATTATGTATGTGTTGTTCAAATTTAAGCATTTTTAAGTCGTTTTCCATCAATAATTTATCTTTTTATTCATCGTTAAACCCTCACATTTTAACGATGAAGTTTAGAAAAACAGGGTAGAATAAAACCATTAATGCATCTAATGCAACTTTATGAGCCCTTTTACCCATTTAGGCTTACAGTTTCGTAATTTTGCACTCAGGTGAAATTATAAAGAAGAACAGATTGTTCATATATCTCGATGAATCCAAAGCAAATGAAATTCTCTTCAGCTAACATAGCAAAAAGCGTTTATAAGAAGCTGATATTGGTTCTAATGACATTATTTTCATTGCTTAATCTAAAAGCACAAAACAGCAACTTAGTTGTAAATTCTTCCATTAATATCATTGATGGAACAATTGCTCCATACAGTAGTGTGCAACCAGGCGATACCATTTATATTCAATCTGGCCAGAGAAACAAATTACTGATCCGGAATTTTACTGGATCTGTACAAAAGCCCATCACATTTATGAATAAGGGGGGAATTGTACATATCAGCACCAATGATTATTATGGAATATCCATTTCAAATTGTAGATACTTCCGGTTTTCTGGCCAGGAATCAGGAATTAATTTTTATGGTATTCAAATAAATAAAGTTTTAGGAGGAGCAGGAATTGGAATCGGAAATTCAAGCTCTGATTACGAAATTGATCATGTATTAATTGAAAACTGTTTAACGGCAGGAGTTTACGCAAAAACCGATCCTACCTGTTCCAATAATATATCAAGAGATAATTTCACGCAGTTCAATACCATCATTCACCACACTAATATTTCAAATGTGGGAAATGAAGGCATGTATATTGGGAGTTCTTTTTATGCAGGTATGACCATCAATTGTAATGGCAAAGATTCAGTGGTTTTACCCCCTATACTGGATGGAGTTAAAATTTACAATAACATCATCAAGTCTACTGGCTGGGATGGCATTCAGGTTAGTTCAGCTTCATTTAATTGTCAAATCTATAATGATAGCATTACAAATGATAGTCAGGCAGAAGTTCCCAGTCAAATGTCTGGTGTTTTAATAGGTGGAGGATCAAAATGTGATTGTTTTAATAATTATATCAGTGATGGTAAAGGCGATGGAATAGAAAGCCATGGACTTGGTGGAAGTAAGATATTCAATAACATCATTGTAAATGCAGGAATTTCTTATTTTCCGAATGACCCCACAAAAATGAAACATGGGATCTTTATTACAGATATATCTGTTATGAAAGATTCTTCTTTTAACATTATATTCAATGATATCATCAATGCCAAAACTGATGGCATTCGCTTTCAGAGTATCCATAGTAAGAACAATTTAATTGCCTCTAACCTAATTTTTCATTCGGGATTATATAGTACGCCTTCATTAAGTGATAATTTTGTGGTGTTACCCAATCCCCTTTCAGATGTTCAAATAAAAAATAATTTTTTTACCAATAATATTCAGGATGCTGGAATATCTTTTACAGATTACTCAATACTTCCTGGTTCTCCACTTATTAAAAGTGCTTATTGGGATAACCTAGGTATTTCTTTCGATTTCAAACATACGCCAAGACCCAACGGCGAATTATTTGATATTGGCGCAATGAAATATGATAATAAATTAGACAGCTTACTGATCATTGATAAAAATTACCCACTAATGTTCCCAAATCCTGTTGATCATTTATTAACGATCAGGTGTCAATCCTTTAGCACATCGGTGATTGAACTTAAAATTTATAACGAGCATGGTGGATTGTCTTTACAGCAATCAAAACAAACCTATATGCCAGGCGTTCAAGAGTTTCAAGTAATTGTAGATAGACTTTCAGCTGGTCTTTATATCTATTCACTTCATATAGGCAAACAGGTATATTATGGGAAACTTATTAAGCTACATTAAAAATAAAAAAAGTGCAAAGATTAAGAAGACTTTACACTTTTAATAACCAAATTAAACCATACTAACTAGCTAATTGCAAACCAAGAGTTTCCTGGTAAATGTTTAATACATTTACTGCCATTGATTTCCAAGAAAAACGAGCAGCTCTTGTTAAACCAGATTCGATCATATTATTTTTCAGGATTTCATTTTTATACACTTTTATCATTGCGGCAGTAATCTCTTCGGTACTATAAGGATCAACAAGTAAAGCTGCATTACCTGCAATCTCTGGCATTGAAGAAGTATTAGAAGTAATTACTGGAACTCCACAAGCCATTGCTTCTACAATTGGAATACCAAAGCTTTCTCTTAAAGATGGATACAAGAACAACTGGCTTAAACTATAAATAGCAGGAAGATCTTTATTGGCTACGTAACCAGTTAATACAATTTTATTGATTAAGTTAACATCACCAATTTCAACAAGCAATTTTTTAAGTTCTTCAATATCATAATCAAGCATTACTAATTTCATAGAGCTACCTGTTCTCTTTAAAAAATCAGAAAATGCCTTTAAAGTGCCTTTGGTATTTTTCTTAGGATGTGTATTTCCCAAAAAGAAGAAGAATTGATCAGGCAACTTATACTTTGCTTTAATTAATCTTAAATAGTCTGTATCTGTTACTGGCTTGAAATATTCACTTACTCCATTATATTCAGCAGTAAGTTTGTTAGTATTTTTATATCCAAAAAAGCTAGAGATACAATCTTTCTCAAAATTTGACACTGTAATAATCTTCTTACTATTACGCATAATCATTGGCACGATGAGTCGGCGGTAAATATTTCCAAATTTTTGATAATTGGTTCCCTTTCCTCTCATAATAGTAAGAGCCGAACTTTCCATATAAATAATATCATGTAGCGTAACCACTGATGGCACTTTACAAAATATAGGTGCTGTGTTACTTGTACAATGAAGAATTTCACAACCGTATTTTTCTGCAGCTCTAGGAAGTGCAAATTGCTCCCAAATTGGAAAAGAACTAGCACTCAATTCTACGATTTTAAAATTAGCAGTTTCCTTTATGACCATATTATCTTCATCGGGTCTTACAAAAATAAAATATTCATTTACCTTATCTATCTCCTGAAGATTACGAATAAGCTCTAAAGCAACCATGTCCATACCATGCTTTTTCTTTCTGAATATCCGTTGTGCTTCAATTCCAATTTTCATATATGCTGTTTTAAATGGATAGTTAATGGAGATTTGATTAAATCCCTGTATCGAACTTCAATATAGAATGGCCAATTTTGTGCCATTACCAAAATATATTTTAAAACATTATAAATCAATTAGTTAAAAAATTATCAGGTATGGGAGTTTCCAAAAAATGGAATCGATTTCCGTATTTCAGATTTTTGTCTGCTAAAATGAAGCTAGAAATAGGCCAATCAGCCAAACGAGACCGTATAAGAGAAAGAAATAAGGATGCACTGATTAAAACCAAAAATGGTTGCTATTCTTGAAGATTAAATTACTTGAAAAAAACTCAATTATCCAATCAAGAGTTTTCTAATTTTATTATATACCACTACTTCTAATAGGTAAGAAAAGATGATCATGAAAACAATATAGAGGCCGTACTCAATGACTTTATTATTGAGAAATTTCAGGTAGGTGGCTTCAATTACTAAATAATGATGTGAAATATAAATTACATAGGAACAGGGTGCCAGGTATTTGAAAATTCCGAACATTGCATTAAAGCCAACCCATTTTAGGTTTTCCCAAATTACGGCTCCGAACATTACAATGATGGCAAAAACAAAATGACGAAGTTCTATGAAAGGATAAGCAACAAGCGGATAACTATACACTTTTGTGTAAGAAAAATGAATATATAGGTTTAATGCAAGTATGCCAGTTATTGCAAACAAAGTATAAGCATAAGGCATGATTGCTTGAATGGTATATTTTTCCTTTTTAATATAAATATCTGCAAACCTTACCCCTATCCACCAAATTGCAAAATACATAGCTAGGCGGTTTATGATGAAAGGATATATGAGATAAGTTAATGCGGCCGTAATTGATAAAATACTAACCCACTTATTTATTTTTAAATTATTGATATTAGTAACCAGCACATAGAAAAGCATGTAAAACCACCATTCGTATGATAATGACCAAAGAACTCCATTACCCATATAAGTTGCGGAAATAACATTGGGCTTTTGAGAGATTACATCCTGAAGCATAAAAAAATTTCCAAGTAGTGTTTGCCATTCGGGGGATGCAAGTGCTCCCTCACTATAACATTTAATCAAATACCCCAAAAGGAAAATAAAAAAAAGAGGTATATATAAACGAATAAAACGTCGAATAAAATAATACTTAAAAGATTTATCAGCAGATCTTTCATACGTATACTTAATCACAAATCCAGATAAGGCAAAAAAGACAATTACAGCTTCGGGGCCGAATCTAAAAATAGCGCCTACATTAATACCTAGTAAATAAATTTTTTGAGGTAATGCATGAAAGAAAACAACATACAATGCAGCAAAACCACGCAGTGCTTCCAATTTTTCTAGTCTGCTTTTTTTTACAATTTCTTTGCTCATTCTGGAACTCGTTTTAGATATTCTTTTTCGATTTCACTAAATTGATCCAACCGTGTGCTTAGTATGTATGAATTTCTTGTTTGCCCCTTTAATCTTTAATAAAGAAAGCAACATCAAAAACATTCCTTTGGGTAATCCAGCTACCGCCTTAAGTGTATTATAATTATAAAATTTTGTAGGGATTGAAATAAGCATAGCAAAAAAACATCCGGCAATTAATGCTAACCATCCCATAGAGAGGGTTGTATCCACTTTCATAAATGTATTACCCAAAAAGAACCCTAGTCCGAAGATGATTACTGCTCCTAATAATAAAATTCTCGGGGGTTGGATAAACTGGATTGCTTTATCAAAATAATCCACATTACCTTTTGTAAACAATGCTTTTGTGGCTTTTAAAAAATCGCTTTTAAAATAGTGCAGCTGAGCAGATAGCCATCTACGACGTTGATTACTAAATGCATTTGGATTCTGAATTTTCTCATCAAATACATAGGCATCATCTAAGTAGGCAATTTTATGCCCCTCTTTCAACATTTTCAATTCAATTTCTTTATCGAAACCACCAACTGCGGTTACTGTTGACATCATTGTTTTAAAGAAATTATAGTCAAATGCCATCCCCGATCCAATGATTGCAGATGAAAGCGTTAATGCCCGATGACCTTTTCTAAATATATGATTATTGATTTCTTCGCTGATGGCATCCAGAATCGCCCAGGAATTATTAATGTTTTTTGCAGCTCTATGGCCCTGAACTGCAATATAATCTTCATCAAATGCAGCATTGATCTTAGTTAAAAAATCAGGAGCCATCACATTATCAGCATCCAAAACTACAGCAATGTCGTACTTTTCAGTAAGCTCAGACATCCCTTTATTGAGAGCTTTTGATTTGGTGCTTTTATCAAAACTCACTTGAATTAATTTGATGGGTAATGCCTTTAATTTTTCAATAGTTTCATCCTGAAATGAATCGGCAATAACAATTACATCAAAAAGCGACATAGCATAATCTTGTTTCAATGCAGCTTTTGCCACTTCAATAATCACTTCATCTTCACTATACCCGGG
>JANYEA010000154.1 GCA_025363385.1 Bacteroidota bacterium
CTGAAACCTTTTCGAAAACTCTATGGCGTTTATTCCCTTAAACATAACTAAATTATTTAGACACAAAATACTAAATATATTAGTCATTACAAAGCCTTTATTTTATCTTCGAGAATTAAATACCTAATCCTAAAATTTAATATCTTCGCTGCATGGCTAAGTTTGCACACGATGAGGTAGTGCCGTTCAGGCAAAGTGAGTTAGACAAAAAAGAGCAGGTAGCTCAGATGTTTAACACAATCGCATTTCGTTACGATTTTTTGAACCGTTTTTTGAGTGCGGGTATTGATAAGGGATGGCGTAAAAAAGCAATTAATCAATTAAAGGATTTACAACCAAAAATGATCCTAGACGTGGCTACAGGCACTGGAGATGTAGCTATTATGACTTACAATCAGCTCCATCCCGATAAAATTATCGGAATCGATATTTCTGAAGGTATGTTAGATTTTGGCAAGAAGAAATTAGAAAATTTGCAATTGAATAGTGTTATCGAATTACAAAAAGGAGATAGTGAAACCATCCAGTTTGATGATCAACATTTCGACGCAGTTACTGTGGCTTTTGGTGTACGCAATTTTCAAAATCTCGAAAAAGGTTTGGCGGAGATGCAACGTGTATTAAAAAGTGGTGGCAAATTAGTAGTATTAGAATTTTCAAAACCAACATTTGGTCCAGCAAAAGCATTTTATAAATTTTATATGAATGTGATTGGACCAAGTATTAGTAAATTATTCGGCAGTAATAAAGCAGCATATCAATACTTGAACGATAGTGTTCAGGCATTCCCTGAGGGGCAAACATTTTTAAACCTAATGAATGAAGCAGGATTTACCCAAACTTATTTAAAAAAGCTTAGTCTAGGGATATGCACGATTTACTGCGGAAACAAACCATAAGATTAATACTCTGTTCTTTTTTGTTGATGGCGGGGCTAGATGCCCAAAGCCAAAAGGAATTGTATCGCCAGGACCATGATAATATGGATTATTATTTTGGACTTACCTTAAGCTACAATACTTCCTATTTAAAAACAACAAAGAGCACAAAGTTTTTAGCGTCCGATAGTATCATGGTGTCTGAACCCGGATCAAGTGGTGGCGTGGCATTGGGCCTCATGGGCACCCTTCGGATTGACGACCATTTTCAGTTTCGGGTAAACCCTCAACTGATTATCGGAGGCTCTAAATTCATTTCCTATTCTCTTACACATACTAAACCAGGGGAGTCATCTTTTCAAAAGCAAATTCTTCCTTCCAATATTGTAAGTTTTCCTTTTCAAATCAAATTTAATTCAGATCGGATCGGCAATTTTAGAACCTATATGCTGGGCGGTATTAAATACGATATCGACCTTGCCAGTAACTCAACTGCCCGAAATGCCGATGATATCATTAAATTAAAGCGGTACGACTTTGGCATAGAGGCTGGAATTGGTTTTAATTTTTACCTACCCTTTGTTACCATCTCACCAGAACTGAAAATCAGTAACGGATTGAGTAATCTACACCAGTTAGACCCAGCACTGAAATATTCTAATATTTTGGATAAAATCCAGTCGAGAATGATTGTTTTCTCCATACATTTTGAAGATTAATGAATCTCTGGAACTTTTTCTGATTTCTTGATCGCAGTAACTAAGAATCTATAAATTGCAGTTTCGAAATCTTCCACATGCAAAACTATCTGATAAAGAATACCTGTATTGTTAATGAAGGTGCCCGATTTTACGGGGATCTGCTCATCAAGAATGGCCGAATTGAAAAAATTGCGGCAAGTATTGATCTTCCGGAAAATTGCATCGAAGTTGATGGTAGTAACCAATTTTTAATACCGGGGGCTATTGATGATCAGGTACATTTTCGCGAACCCGGGCTTACGCATAAAGCCAATATTTACACAGAAGCAAAAGCAGCTGTGGCTGGGGGCGTAACAAGTTTTATGGAAATGCCAAATACCAATCCTCCTGCTTTTACTCAAGAATTATTAGAAGCAAAATATGCTATTGGCAAAGAAACATCACTCGCTAATTATTCATTCTTCATGGGCACTTCTAACGATAACTTAGAAGAGATTTTAAAGACCAATGACAAGAAAAAGGATGTTTGTGGGGTAAAGATTTTCATGGGTTCCTCCACGGGAAATTTATTGGTCGACAATCCAATGATTCTCGAAAACATATTTGGAGGAACAGAATTATTAATTGCCACACATTGCGAAGAGGAACGTATCATCAAAGCAAATCTTGCTACACTAAGTGCTATTAAAGAAAAGCTGGAGCCATCAGACCATCCTATCATTCGTAATGAGGAAGCTTGTTTTGAATCCTCATTTAAAGCTATACAGCTTGCAAAAAAATTCAATAGTCGTTTACATATTCTACACATCAGCACAGAAAAGGAATTACAACTTTTCACCAATATGATTCCTTTAAAAGACAAGCGAATTACCACAGAAGTTTGCGTACATCATTTGCATTTTACGAGTGACGACTATGCTAGATTGGGAAACCAAATTAAGTGTAACCCTGCCATCAAAGCACCTCATAATAAGAAAGCGCTATGGGAAGCATTGTTAGATGATCGACTGGATATTATTGCTACCGACCATGCGCCACATACATGGGCAGAAAAGCAAGAAGATTATGCGCATGCACATGCTGGTTTACCATTGGTACAGCACTCTGTTTCTTTAATGTTACACTATGTAAATGAGGGGAAAATAAGCATTGAGAAAGTAGTGGAGAAAATGAGTCATGCAGTTGCCGAATGTTTTCAAATCAAGGAAAGAGGATATATCCGCGAAGGTTATTTTGCTGACCTTGTTTTAGTAAATATGAATCAATCAAATACCGTTAATAAAGAGAATATCTTATTTAAATGTGGCTGGAGCCCTCTAGTAGGGTTTGTTTTTCCAGCCTCCATCACACATACTTTTGTAAATGGGCACTTAGTTTATGGAAATGGGCAGTTCGATGAATCTAAGCAAGGAATGAGACTGCAATTTGAACGCTAAACCAACACATGCAAGTAGATAAAACCACGCTAACCGACCTTTCTATTTTTCATAATGAGGAAGAACAATCTGTTTTTCATCACTTCAATTTTGCACATACAAATGGAGGAAGAGACTATCTTAGGTTAATCCTAAGTACTCCTTTAGACAATGTAAAAGCCATTCACGATTCACAGCTAACCATTCAGGCATTGATGAATGTGCAAGAAAAATGGCCGTTTGATTTGATTACAAATGGTACCATTATGATGATAGAAAAGTTTTACGAAACAGCTATCGATCCATATCCGAAGCAGCCAGATCTAATCAATAGTGCATTATATAAAATCTTACATAGCGCAGATTATAGTATTACTAAATATACAGTTACACACGCCATTTCCTTTTTAAAAGGGATGCACCAAATTTTAAATTTAATAGGGTCTGAAAAAAAAAGCACACAATTACAGAGTTGGTATGATCTGATAGAACATTATCTTGAGAAACCTATTTTAAAGGAAATCGCCGAAATAGATAAGGACGTAAAATTATCACTTAGGGATAATTTATTTTATGCAAACTATTTACGTAGTCATTTTAAAAGATCAATTTTCGACTTAATTGATATTTTCTGTAAGCTCGATGCATATTTGAGTATGGCAATTGCCTGCAAAAAATATTCATTTGTTTTCCCCTATATTGAAGAATCTACACAGCCATTTGTAAATGCAAAAGGTTTATATCATTTGCTCTTACCAACACCTATAGCTTACGATATTGGTTTAAATAAAACCGAAAATTTCATATTTCTAACTGGAGCCAATATGGGTGGTAAAAGCACCTACATCAAAGCAATAGGGCTCAGTGTATACCTAGCACATATCGGAATGGGCGTTCCTGCTAATAGTATGCACTTAAGTTTATTTGACGGACTACTTAGCAATATTCAGGTTGAGGATAATATTTTTAAAGGGCAAAGTTATTTCTATAATGAAGTGCAACGTATTAAGAAGACCCTGGAAAAAATTAGTGATGGGAAAAACTGGTTAATCCTGATTGATGAATTATTCAAGGGCACCAATATTCAAGATGCCATGAAGTGCAGTACCGCTGTGATTGAAGGTCTTATTAAAATGAAACATAGTCTATTTGTACTTTCCACACATTTATATGAAATCGGAGACGCATTAAAGCAATATCAAAATATACAGTTCCGCTATTTTGAGACCAAAATGACCGAAGAAAAAATAGAGTTCAGCTACCACATCAAAGAAGGAATTAGTAATGATCGGATCGGCTACCTGATTTTAAAAAGAGAAGGGGTGACTAAGATTTTGGAAGATCTATAAAATCTAATAAAAAACACTTCAGCGAATTAGAACTTAAATGATTTTAGCATGGATTTATATTTCATGCGTTTCAGTTCACTAACTTTCATGCTAAGTAAAAGATCATGTTAGTAAAAACATTCGGTAGTTCTGTGTATGGTGTAGAAGCCATCACCATTACAATAGAAGTTAATGTGAGCATGGGGCAGGGTTATGCAATTGTAGGTATGCCAGATATTGCTGTTCGAGAAAGTATTCAAAGAACTGAAAGTGCTATCAAATCGAATGGTTATTACATGCCACGAACAAAAGTGGTGGTAAATCTTGCGCCAGCAGATATTCGAAAATCGGGTTCTGCATTTGATCTTCCAATTGCAATAGCCGTATTAGCTGCAAGTGAACAAATTTCAAGACCAGAGCGACTTAATGATTTTGTGATCATGGGTGAACTTAGTTTAGATGGAAGTATACAGGCTATTAAAGGTGCATTACCCATTGCCATTCAAACCCGGAAAGAAGGATTTTTTGGATTAATTGTACCGAAAGAAAACGAAAGAGAGGCTGGCATGGTTTCTAATTTAAATGTATATGGTGTTTCTCATATTACAGAACTAGTAGCTTTTTTTGAAAATGAATCATGCATTGAACCAGTAGAAGTAAATACGCGAGAAGAGTTTTTTCATGATCAATACGATTTTGATATCGATTTTAGTGATGTAAAGGGTCAGGAGAACATTAAACGTGCATTAGAAATTGCTGCTGCTGGCGCGCACAATGCCATTTTGATTGGACCACCCGGTGCCGGAAAAACCATGCTGGCAAAACGCTTGCCTACTATACTTCCACCATTAAGTTTACAGGAAGCATTAGAAACAACCAAGATCCATAGTGTGGCTGGTAAATTACTAGCAGGAAGTTCATTGATCAGTAAAAGACCATTTCGTTACCCGCACCATACCATTTCCGACATTGCTTTAGTAGGTGGGGGTAGCAACCCACAACCGGGTGAAATTTCATTGGCACATAATGGCGTTTTGTTCTTAGATGAATTACCAGAATTCAAACGCAGTGTATTAGAAGTGATGAGACAACCCATGGAAGAAAGAATGATCAATATTTCTCGCGCAAAAATGTCGCTTGAGTTTCCAAGTAATTTTATGTTGATAGCTTCCATGAATCCATGCCCCTGTGGATACTTTAATCATCCCGAAAAAGAATGTACTTGCTTACCTGGTACTGTTCCAAAATATTTGAATAAGGTTTCAGGACCACTTTTAGATAGAATTGATTTGCATGTAGAAGTTACTCCTGTGCCCTATGCAGATTTAAGCAATACCCTTCATAAAAGTGAAAATTCAGAAACCATTAGATCCAGGGTTTTAAAAGCAAGGGAGATTCAGGCATCCAGATTTAAAGAGCATCCAGGCATTTATGCAAATGCACAAATGAGTAGTAAATTGGTTCGGGAAATTTGTACAATCAGTTCGGTAGGTGAAAATTTATTGAAACGATCCATGGAAAAACTCAACCTAAGTGCAAGGGCATACGACAGAATTCTGAAGGTGAGTAGAACCATTGCTGATCTTGAGAATTCATTAGAAATTAAACCAGAGCATTTAGCTGAGGCCATCAATTATAGGAACTTAGATAGAGAAGGATGGGCTGGATAAATTAATTCAACTCAAGTTCATACTCAGATAAATTTTTCACAATTGGCAAAAAAAATTTAAAAGTACTTCCTTTTCCAACTTCACTTTCAACCGCTATCTCACCTTGGTGTTTTTCTATGAATTCTTTACATAATAATAAACCTAGCCCTGTGCCTTTTTCATTATTTGTTCCATCATTTGTTACCGTTTCACCAAATTTAAAAAGACCATTAAGTGTTGCAGGCGTCATTCCCATACCATTATCAGAAATTCGAAAAACAATACTTTCCTTTGAGTCTTCACAGTCGATGGTAATTTTCCCTTCCGGATAACTAAATTTTATGGCATTCGTAATAAAATTTCGTACTACAGAACTAATCATTTCCTTATCAATAATCAAATGCTCATTTTCTAGGCAATTACATTGGCATTCAACGGTCAATTGTTTTTGTTTGAACATTTCTTCAAATAATTCTAAAGCCTCCGATATGATGGAAGTGAAGCGATTTTTAGTAGGATTAAATTCCATCTTGCCACTTTGCGAAATTGACCACTCTAATAAATTCAATAAAAGACCTTTAATCTTATAAGTTGAATGCTTGATATATTTTGCATATTCAGCAACAGACTCATAATTTTTTTTCTCAACTTGCCTCTCTAACAATTCACTTAATCCTACAATGGTATTTAGGGGGTTCCTTAAATCATGACTGATGATGGCTAAAAATTTATCCTTGGTTGCATTTGTCTCAATCAGATCAAATTCAATTCGCTTTAGTCTTTCATTCTCTGCTTCAAGAGCAAATATTTTCTGATTCAACGCATCAATTTCCGCTTCTAATTTCATGGCTTATTTTGAAAATGTACACATCGTTAGTTTTTACCAATATTATTGGTAGAAAAAATGATGCCAAAAACAAAAAAAACATTCAATAAGTGCGGTAACTGAATAATTTATTTTTTTTAGTATAGCTATTTTGTTGAAATAATAGCAGGTTTGGAAATAAAAAAAAATCAAAAATAAAATTCAAATTGACGAATAATTACAATTAATATTTATATGTATTAAACCCTCAATTTACTTCCAATGCATCTTTGCTAGGAAGTTTTGGAAAAATATAGTGCGGATCTAATTGATACCAAAAAACAGTAGATGCAATATCATCTTGCAGTGGCAGGTACCGTCCTCCTTCACGCCAACCCAATGCCTGTATGGTTACTTTTAAATTCTTTTCAAAGCGAATAGGATCTGTAATATGCCAACGATACATGCCAAATCTCTGTGCCATATTATAATGTCCATCGCCGCGTATCACCTGGAGTAAACCTGCATAGGCTGTAGAAAACTCTGTGTAATTAGATTCTACAACACCTGCTGCATTTTTCTTTTCGGTATCAAAATCATATGACCCACAGAAATAGTCTTCTGTTCCTGTACCACAAATGGTTGGATATCTTCCATCATCATCCATAAAGAATTTTATTTCCCCTTCACCCCACCAACCATTATTATGAACACCCCATGCAATATAGGTACCCACATATTGCCCCTTCCCTTTTACATTATCCAATAACACATAATCTGTTTTATTAGGAAGTGGATTTACTCTTCTAAATTGTGCATGAAAGTATGCCGCATCTGCTGTCACTTCTGTTAATACATAATCTACCTGATAAAAAAGGGTCATGTCTTTTTCATCCAGATTCTCCATTGTAATCCTACATTTTTTTCTGAACGGCATTGGCCAGTAACAATTAAAAGCACTTCCCGGATTTACAGTAACTGGCAAGGAATTAAGTGCTGCATACTTACCCCAACCCATACCAAAGAAGTCGCCAACAGGCACTTCCACGGAAGGAGTTGTTTCTCCATCCCAATAAAAACGTAAAATAGAATAACGCCAGTTCCCTGTTGGTGTCATCCAAATATGTTGAATAGACCCGGCACTATCAATCTCAGCAATGGTAAATGTTGTTTTGGCTTTAATAACTACACAGGGATTTATTTTCCAACCTACACCAAGATCTCGGGCATAATTTGCTCCAGTACCGGTCTCGGCCATACCGCCCTTTCCTTTGGCACCTGTGTAATTCTCTGGGCTTATCGACCTTGTTTTTGCATTCGATAAACGGAATATATTTCCCAGATTATTATCTATTCCGTTATGTGGCATTTGAGAAAAAGATATTGTAACAATCAAGAAAAAGGCAAACGAGAGGATCGACTTGTTCATGGCAGCTTTTTTAAGTAGGTTAAATTTAGTTTTTTATTTTACTTATATTGATAAAAAATTAGGCATGAAAAAATGGAAATTACTTCTACCCTTTGGGCTCATCCTTTCAATAATTTCTGTACAAGCACAGAAAAAAATAAAAGCATTAGACAGCTTAGCATTATTTGATGCATACGTTCAACAAGCTGTAAAAGACTGGGAAGCACCCGGACTTGGTATTGTGGTAGTAAAAGATAATCAGGTGATCTTTAAAAAAGGATATGGGGTAACCACATTGGGAACCGACCATCCCGTGAATAATCAAACACTTTTTAATTGTGCTTCTACTACTAAGGCAATGACCGCTACCTGCATGGGCATACTTGTAGACCAGGGAAAAGTAAAATGGGATGATCCTGTGATTAAATACCTTCCTGAATTTCAATTATTTGATCCTTGGGTTACAAGAGAGCTAAGAATTAGAGATCTTTTCCTACACAATTCAGGTGTTGGCAATGCCGATTTTCTTTGGGGCGATAATCACTTAAACGGAGATGAAATCCTTGAAAAAATGCGCTTAGTAAAACCTAGTTACTCGATGCGTTCTAGTTTTATTTATCAAAATATTTTTTATCTGGCTGCTGGAAAAGTAATTGAAAAGATCAGTGGCATCCCTTGGGAAGATTTTATACGCCAAAAAGTTTTTCAACCATTGGAAATGACCAATACTTTTTCTCAGATCACTCAGGTAAAATCTAGCAATATTGCCGCACCACATTTTCGTGTTGAGAAACAAATTCAAATTATTAGTAGAGATACTGCAGATGTAGTTGGACCCGCAGGCTCTGTTCTTTCTTGTATTGATGATATGGGTATTTGGATCAAGACCATGATGGATAGCAGTAAATATGCAGGAGGAAGATTATTAAAACCAGATACATGGAAAGAAATGTTTCGCCCTCAAACCCTTGTTACACCTGAACAATTCTATCCGACTAAAGAATTAACCAAACCTAATTTCATGACCTATGCTTTGGGCTGGTTTCAACAAGACTACAGAGGAAAGAAATTAAATTTTCACACTGGAAGTTTAGCCGGTGCTGTTGCTATTAACGCGCAAATGCCAGAAGAAAATATTGCAGTATATATTTTTGGCAACCTTGATCATGTAGAAGTTCGGCACGCTCTCATGTTTAAAACAATCGATTATTTTGCTTTAGGTGGCAATAGAGACTGGAGTAAAGAGTTCATGAAACTCTATGGCGATATTCATGCAGCTGGCGTAAAAGCAGAAATGGATGCCGATAAAAAAAGGGTGCTGAATACCCACACTTCACTCGCTTTAAACGACTATGCTGGCGTATATGAAGATCTATTATATGGCAAAGTGGTGATTAGTTATCACAATAATGAATTATCCTTTCTAATTAATAATAGCAGTAGCACTGGAAAATTAACCCATTGGAATTTTGATAGCTTTAAAGCGGAATTTACCAAAAAATGGTATGGCAAAAGTGATCTTCAATTTCAATTGAATACAGAAGGAAAAGTAGACGGATTAAACCTGGATGGTTTTCAATATAAAAAGATGAAATAAAAAAATGGCCCCGAACAATCGGAGGGCACTGAAAAAGCCTCTGATTTTTGAATAGAAAAATTAAAAGCGATTAAGTTAAAAGAGATTTTAGCTTGATCGCTTTTTTTATTGGTAATTATTTAGTGTAGGATTTTGCTCAGTAATTCGGTGCTAAGTG
>JANYEA010000005.1 GCA_025363385.1 Bacteroidota bacterium
CCAACCTTCATAAGGCCATTCAAACTCTTGAGGTAGTTTTTTGAAATCCATATCGTAAACAAAAACTTTATGTTCCTTATAAGTAAGTTGGTAAATTTTATTATTCAAAACTGCAATACCTTCTCCAAAATATTGATCTCCCAATTTTAATGTTTTTTCACGCTTGCCTGTTTCAAGATTCAACTTTAATAAATAGCTCTTTTTGTATTCTCCGGTACTTTCTAAAAATGAACCATTTAGCCAAATCAAACCTTCTGTGAATGAATTAGTGTCGTGTGGATATACATTCAATACCGTATAAGAGAGGGTGGTGGGAGTAGAAATCGCAGCGCTGCCAGTAGTTGATTGATTTTCTGAATTGGTTGTATCCTTACATGCTGCAAAAAAAATAAGAATGAATAAGACATTTAAAGAATTTGTTTTCATGAATACGAATTACTATAATTTGGATAATTAAAAATAGAGTAGAAGCATATCAGCAGCTTTTTCACCCATCATCGGTGTAAGTGCTACGCCCATACCATTACATGCGATTACTGCAAATACATTATCATCTAGTTTTGTTAGTAATGGCTTTTTATTATCTGTAAACCCCATGATACCACTCCAGTGATTCTCAATGGTATAACTAATGGTTGTATCTATATGTTTTTGTAAAAAAGCGATCAATTTGTTTTTGATTAAATCTGAACCGGAAATATCATTAGTTCTTTCTCCCTCAAAGTCTTCATTGCGAGCACCTCCAATTAAAATTTTACCATCTAAATTCCGGAAATAATAGAAACCTTCATCAAAATGAAATGTTCCTTTCAACTTTAATCCCGGGATCTCAGAGGTTACTATTACCTGACCTCTAGCTGGTGTAATATTTAATTCAGGTGAAATAGCATTACTAAAAGCATTGGTGCAAAGGATTATTTGATTGGCTGTAAAGCGAATTTGCTGTTGGGTATTTACATGTATCCCATCTAAATCTCTATTCCAGCTTTTGACTTCAATTCCATTTAAAATAGAAACACCAGCTGCTTGTACTTTTTGTATAAGGGCACTTACTAATTTACCACTATGAATTCCAGATTCGAGTGTATTTTCGATCATGGCATCAAATCCAATCAAACCCTTTTCAGCCATTTCTTCATCATGCCTGACAAACGTATAATCCTTCTCTGTAATAATTTTTAATTCTTTGTTCAACCACTCAATTTTTTCATCTAATTGATTAAAATATTTGTAGTTCTTATTGATCAATTCATATCCACCACAATTATCAAGATCAATTTGTTTGGCGCTAAAAGTGTTTTTAATTTTTTCAATACCCTCGAAACGCATTCTTACAATTTCTAAGGTTTCTTCCAAACCTAATGTTTCAATATCCGAAAGAATTTCAGTGGGACTTCCAAAACAAGAAAACCCTGCGTTTCTGGTTGATGCGCCAAGCGGTGTAATATTTTTTTCAAGAATGGTGATACGTAATGAACTGTTTTTTTGCTTCAAGCTCAATGCTGTCCACAAACCCATAAAACCTCCTCCAATAATAATAATATCCTGTGTAGCATAAAAACTTTCTCGTTCCCAAAGTGATAGATTACTCATAAATCAAATATACTTAAAACAAAAAAGGAATTGAGTCAATTCTCAATTCCTTTTTGTAAAACTAATATTATATTTCCTACACATTAAAGCGGAAGTGCATGACATCTCCATCTTTTACGATATACTCTTTTCCTTCTATTCTTAGGCGTCCATTTTCTCTACAAGCTGCTTCACTTCCATATTTTACAAAGTCTTCGTAAGCAATCACTTCCGCTTTAATGAAACCCTTTTCAAAATCTGTATGAATCACACTAGCTGCTTGAGGTGCTTTCCATCCTTTATGTATAGTCCAAGCCCTTACTTCCTGAACCCCTGCTGTAAAATAGGTATCCAAATTAAGTAATTTGTAGGCCGTTCTAATTAAACGGTTCAATGCTGGTTCCACCATTTTATATTCTTCCATAAACATCTGCTTATCCTCGGCAGCCTCCATTTCTGCTATCTGTGCTTCAATATTGTTACACATAATTATTAATTCAGCACCTTCAGCAACAACTGCAGCTTTCAACATATCTGAATATTTATTTCCAGTATGCATACTTGCTTCATCCACATTGGCTACATATAATACGGGCTTATCCGTTAACAAGAATAAATCTGCAATTGCCAGATTTTCTTCTTTATCTAACCCTAGCGAATGAATACTTTTCCCTTTTTCAAGGTGCTCTTTACACTTATTTAAAATTTCAAATTCAGCTTTAGCTTTCGTATCTGTACCTACTCTTGCCATTTTCTCAACCCTGCTCCATTTTCTTTCTACACTATCTAAATCCTTCAGCTGTAGCTCAGTTTCAATGATTTCTTTATCGCTGATTGGATTGATAGCACCTTCTTCTCTTAATACATTTTCGTCTTCAAAGCACCGAATTACATGAATAATTGCATCCACTTCACGAATATTAGCCAGAAACTTATTTCCCAAACCTTCACCCTTACTTGCTCCCCGAACCAACCCAGCAATGTCTACAATTTCTAATTGAGTTGGAACCGTTCTATTAGGTTTTACAAATTCAGCCAATTTGGCCATTCTTTCATCTGGCACATCCACCAAACCAACATTGGGCTCAATCGTACAGAATCGATAGTTACTAGCCTGAGCTTTAGCACTAATACTAACCGCATTAAATAAAGTTGATTTTCCTACATTGGGTAATCCCACAATTCCTGCTTGTAATGCCATGTCAAAATTTTAAGCGGCAAATATAGCCGTTTCCATCAACAATTGCTATTCCACTACTAACACCTTAGTACCAAGTATTTTATACTGCATATCTCTGTAAACCAATTGATATCGGCCTTTTTGTAAATAAAGATAATAATAGCCATCTGGAGCAGTAACATATGTTTGGTCTGCAGGAACCAATTTTCCTACCAGTTTTTCTTGGTACTCTTTATCGTAAAAAGCCTGAACAAAGAATAATGTTTGATAAATAGGTTGTACGGCAGTTTCTTTCTTCCATCCGTTAATAGCATTCCAGGTGGGCCTGCCGTTTCTATATTTTGTAGGCGGATGCATGATATAAATATCAAATAAATTCAAATGCAGCATGTCTTTTGGGCGATTACTCTTCAATAAAACGACGGGGGTTACAAATGCATTCTTTTTGACATAATAATCATATACAGCAGCTCCATATTCTGAGGTACTCTGTTCTGTGAGGCTGGTTTGATCAATCGTTAATGGATCGATTCCAGATACAATCTTAAAATAGGCCGCCATAGGTATTCGATCATCAGTTCTGGCTTCTTCTTCGATATGTTTATCACCCGCATAAACCAATATTTTTGCATTGGGATCTTTTTGTAGAATCTTAAAGATATTTTCAGCCTGAATAAGTTCTCTTTGATTTACTGTATGTGTGTAATTACTGTCTTCATATGCAATCAATGTAAAACCTAGAAAAAGTGCCTTTCTTATTAGTTCTCCACCTACTGGTTCGCAGGTATAATGCCCAGTTAATACATTTACCTGTTTTAAAGAAGCATTTGTAAATTGATTCAGGGTTTCCATTGCCAGATATCTGAATCCCATTGCATAGAAGTCTTCAAGCATTGAAGCTGTGAAAGCCCTATGTAGTGGCTTATTATGAGATTCATTAATCATCACTACTTTTTGATAACTACTTCTTTCTAAAATATATTTTTTGGCATCTTTAAATTCCACACCCGCCAACAAATGCTCGAAATTATCGAGCACCAGCAGCAT
>JANYEA010000044.1 GCA_025363385.1 Bacteroidota bacterium
GGTACTGTTGTAGTAATTCCTTCCAATGCCATTCATTCTGGTATCGCAATTACAGATTGTAAAATATTGGATGTGTTTAATCCGGTAAGAGAAGACTATCGTAATTTATAATGGATCTTAAAAAACTAACCCATGAATTTAGATTTAAGCAATCGTACTGCGTTGGTTTGTGGCGCTTCTCAGGGACTAGGAGCGGCAGTAGCAAAAGAATTAGCAATACTGGGTTCTAATATTATTTTATTGGCAAGAACGGAATCTAATTTGCAAAAAGTTATGCAAGTATTAGACATTTCGAAGGGGCAAAAGCATCAATATATTGTGGCAGATACGTCAAAGCCTTTAGAATTATTAGAAAAAGTAAACGCCTATTTAACTAAAGGAAATCGAATTGATATTCTGGTGAATAATTCTGGGGGGCCAGCTGCAGGGCCTCTTTTATTGACGCCCATCCAGGAAATGGAAGTTGCTTTTCAATCTCACTTAATAGTTAGTCATTTACTAGTTCAAGCTCTTATACCCTTAATGAAAATCCAGGGGTTTGGAAGAATTGTAAATATCCTTTCTACTTCTATTAAACAACCTATTAATGGATTGGGAATTTCAAACACAATTAGGGCAGCAGTTGCTAATTGGGCAAAGACCTTAGCTAATGAGATTGGTGCATTTGGAATAACGGTAAACAATGTATTGCCTGGTTATACAAATACAGACCGATTAGATTATTTATTTAGTAAACAAGCAGCAATGGCGCATGTTTCAAAGGAAGATATTTTGAAAAAAACATTAGAATTTATTCCTGCGGGTAGATTAGGGGAGCCGGAAGAATTTGGTGCTGTTGTTGCATTTTTATGCTCTCCTGCCGCTGCCTACATTAATGGAATCAATCTCCCAGTTGATGGGGGAAGACTGGGAACTTTATAAATTATAATTTAAAAAGTAGCTGGGCGTGATGTGACAAAGATTTTTTTTTAAGCAAATAATATAATAATTAAAATAAATATTATAAATTGTTTGAAAACCCCACTATGAGAAAAATATTTTTATTGATTTCCTTAAGCTTAATTGGTGTAGGAAGTATTGCACAGAATTTTAATTTGGATAGCTCTTTACGAGTAATCAGCATACAAAAAGATAGCTTGCTAAACGCTTCAAAAATTAAAAGAGATAGTATTTATCGATCAGATCTGCATAAGGATTCAGTAAAAACCAATAAAGAATTTGCCGACATTATCAAGTGGGAAAAAATAAAAGCAGTAGAAATTTTTCCAATTTTGAATGCAGGAGAAAATTCTGGAGTAGCAACAGTAATCAATCCTGATGAAGTTCCTGATCCAAAAATGCAGTACAAATTATTGTTTGAATTAACCGCTAACAATCCAGATTCTACTATCAAGGAAATCAATTTCGGCTTAGTGGAAGTAGCTAGGATTTTAAATCTACACGTGGCGTCTGGGATTCCCATTAAAAATATTATCCCAGTAATTGTAGTTCATGCTGGAGCACTTCATGCTTTAAAGAACAATGAATATTTCAATAAAAAATATAAATCTGATAATCCTAATATTAAGCTAATTGGAGAGCTTGAAAAATTAGGTGCGAAATTTATTGCTTGCGGACAAGCAATGACTTTTTTAGAAATACAAAAAGAAATGTTTTTGCCAGTTGTGAAAGTTTCTCTTACTGCAAAAACTGTATTAACGAATTATCAATTAAAGGGGTTTATATTAATGGCAGTAGATAGATGATTGAAAAGTTTTCTAATGATGTATCTGCAAAAGAATGGTTGCAACAATATGTATAAAAAATGCCTCTTTTTGAGGCATTTTTTATACATATCAATTGGCATGCATTATGCAATTCCTTTTATTTTTTTAATCTCTGCTGTCATTTGAGGAACAATTTCAAAAAGATCTCCTACAATCCCATAATCTGCAGCTTTAAAGAAAGGTGCTTCCGGATCTTTATTAATCACCACCATAATCTTGCTTCTGTTTACGCCTGCTAAGTGTTGGATGGCGCCAGAAATCCCTAATGCGATATATAAATTAGGAGCTACTTGAACACCCGTTTGCCCAACGTGTTCATGATGCGGTCTCCAATGTGCATCACCAACCGGTCTACTACATGCAGTTCCAGCTCCCAATACTTTTGCAAGATCTAATAATACGCCCCAGTTTTCTGGCCCCTTTAGTCCTCTTCCGCCACTTACAACAATATCTGCTTCAGTTAACGGAATCTCTCCGGTAATTTTATTTATTGCGGTAACTTTTATTTTAGAACTATCAATTCCAATATTCAATTGATTTACTTCTGCTGTTCCTTCTGTGGTAATTACTGAAAAGCTATTGGGATTTAATGCAATTACTTTGATTGCAGATTGAATACTGATATTGGCAAATGCTTTGCCAGAGAATACAGTTTTTCGAACGATAAAACCATTACTAGTATCTGGTAATGAAGCTGCACCTGCTACTAATCCGGCTTTTAATCTTGCAGCAACCATGGAAGCAACTGATTTGCCGGTATGTGTTTGAGAAAAAATAACAACAGTGGCGCTAGTTTGTGCAACAAATTCTGCAATTGTTTTTGCATAAAGCTGACCATCTACATGGTTCAATGTTTCATTACTTAGTTGGTGCACTTTTGATACCCCATATTTTCCTAAGGCAGCTAAGTTGTCTTGTACGGTACCTAAAACCAAAGCCTCTGCCGATGTTCCAATTTGTTCAGCCAATTTTGAACCATAGCTCATTATTTCGAAAGCCGATTTTTTTAAATGATTGTCTGATTGATCAAGAACTATTAATACTGACATAAATGATAAATTAAAAATTCAAAATTAAAAATTCAAAAAATAAATGGGAAGTCAGTAATCAACTATTTTGATTTTTGACTTTTGATTTTTACTTTAAAATGCCTTTGCTTCTTCGTGTAATAAACGAATCAATTCGGGCACATTATCTACAGCAACCATTTTGCAACCTGCTTTTGGTGCAGGTAATTCAAAATTTACAATACTTGTTAAATTGTCTATTGTTGCTGGTTCTACCACTTTCAATGGTTTGGTTCTTGCAGCCATGATTCCACGCATATTGGGGATCCTTTGTTCTGCAATTCCTTTTTGACAACTTACTACTAAAGGAATAATTACTTCTGCGATTTCTTCACCGCCTTCAATTTCTCTGGTAACAGTTGCTACACTGCCATTCAATTCAAATAAAGTAGCCAGTGATATATAAGGGAAGTCTACCAATTCTGCAATCATTCCACCCATTGCAGCGCTATTATAATCAATCGCTTCCTTGCCAGTAAAAATCAGGTCGTATTGATTTTGTTTTGCTAGCTCAGCTATTTGAGCAGCGATGTAAAAACTGTCGTTGCTATCTGCATTTATTCTGAAAGCTTCGTCGCCTCCCAATGCAAGCGCTTTTCGAATAATCGGGTCGCAATCGGCACCCCCAACTGTAACTAAATGGATCAAAGTAGTAGGGTCTTTTTCCTTTAATTCAATGGCCCTTACCAATGCAAACCATTCGTCATATGGGTTTATAATCCATTGAACGCCAGTTTCATCGAACTGGGTAAGGTTATTTTTAAAGGCAATCTTTGAAGTTGTGTCGGGTGTTTTACTAACGCAGACCAAGATTTTCATATAAGCCGTTTATTTATTTTAAGAGATAAATAGTTGTTTATGCAACTATTAGCAAATATACAAATGAAATTGAACTGGCAAATTTTGTAGAGGTATTTTATGATTTATTTTTATAGCCACTTCATTTGATGCTAATTGTTGTTCATTTTGCGATACTTTCATTAGTTCTATTAACTTTGAAAGATGGACAGAATCGCTAAAATCAAGGAATATTTAATTGCCAATCCGAAAGATAATTTTCTTCGTCATGCTTTAGCCTTAGAGATGATTAAAACAGGGGATGATGAAAAGGCAAGTGCACTATTCGAAGCATTGTTAATGGAAACGCCCAGCTATATAGGATCGTATTATCATCTTGCCAAATTAATGGAAAAAATGGGCGAAAGGGAATTAGCAATTGGATGGTATGAAAAAGGGATGGAAGAATCCAAATTAGCAAAAGACCAGCACGCTTATAACGAATTACAGGCTGCTTACGAAGATCTGGTATACTAGTTTGTTTCATCATGAATTTCAACTTTTAAAATTTCTGTATGTCATTTAAACAATATGATCCAATTAAATACGCTACCCCAACAGGCACTCAATTAAATTGCAAAGGATGGGTACAGGAAGCCGCTTTGAGGATGTTATTAAACAATTTAGATCCGGAGGTTGCAGAAAGGCCAGATGATTTAATTGTATATGGAGGTAGGGGAAAAGCAGCTCGCAATTTTGAATGCCTTGACCTAATCATTAAAGCATTAAAAGATTTAAATGAGAACGAAACATTATTGATACAAAGCGGTAAACCAGTAGGGATTCTACAAACGCATGCAGATGCACCACGTGTTTTGATATCGAATTCGCAACTGGTACCCAAATGGGCTACTTGGGAGCACTTCACAGAATTAGAAAAAAAAGGTTTAATGATGTATGGACAAATGACTGCGGGTTCATGGATATATATAGGTTCACAAGGTATTGTTCAGGGAACTTATGAAACCTTTGCAGCCGTTGCGAATAAACATTTTAGAGGTTCTTTAAAAGGCACACTTACCGTAACTGCTGGCCTAGGAGGAATGGGTGGGGCACAGCCATTATCGGTTACCATGAATGATGGGGTATGCCTGGTAGCAGAAGTGGAAGAGTGGCGAATTGATAAGCGTTTAGAAACGCGTTATCTGGATGTTAAAATACAGGATATGGATGCTGCAATTGACCAAGCCTTAGCAGCTAAAGCCTCTGGTGAAGCATTGAGTATTGGTGTTTTATGTAATGCAGTAAATCTCTTGCAAAGATTGATTGAGCGGAATATAGTAGTAGATGTTTTAACAGATCAAACATCTGCACATGACCCATTAATCGGTTATGTGCCCCATACATTAAGTAATGAACAAGCAAATGATTTGAGGGCAACAGATCCTGAAAAATATATTGCACTTAGCTATGATAGCATGAAGTTGCATGTTGAGTTGATGATTGCACTACAATCTAAAAATGCCATCGTTTTTGATTATGGCAATAATTTAAGAGCTAGAGCACAAGAACATGGTTTAAAGAATGCATTCGATTTTCCGGGATTTGTGCCAGCTTATATTCGTCCTTTATTTTGTGAAGGGAAAGGCCCATTTCGTTGGGCTGCTTTAAGTGGTGATCCTCATGATATAGAGGTAACTGATGCTTTGATTTTGGAATTATTTCCAGAAAATAAAAGCTTGCACAGATGGATGAAGATGGCGAAAGAAAGAATTGCCTTTCAGGGTTTGCCTGCACGCATTTGTTGGTTGGGGCAGGGTGAAAGAGAGAAAGCCGGTTTGGCTTTTAATGAATTGGTTCTAACAGGCAAAGTAAAAGCACCTATTGTAATTGGAAGAGATCATTTAGATACTGGTTCTGTGGCTTCGCCAAACAGAGAAACGGAAGCTATGTTAGATGGATCTGATGCGGTAGCAGATTGGCCAATTTTAAACGCTTTAATTAATACAGCAGGCGGCGCTTCATGGGTTAGCTTACACCATGGAGGTGGGGTAGGTATGGGGTATAGTATTCATGCAGGTATGGTGATAGTGGCAGATGGAACAGACGCCGCAAAAGCAAGGTTGAGCAGGGTATTAAGAAATGATCCTGGGATGGGTGTGATCAGGCATGCAGACGCAGGTTATGATATTGCTCTCGACACACTTAGAAAATTTGGTCTAGGACTAGATAGGCTTAAAGTGTAAAGATTTAAAAGTAAAAATAAAAGGGTTTGGTTGTGTAACCAAACCCTTCTCAATGTAGCATAGATGTAAAAGCTTTATACTTTTTAATCTTTACTTTTTAATTTTTTAACTTCCTCTTGATCCACCAGTTTTAATTGGTTTTTTCGTGGTTCCTACCGCTTTAGCACCTGGCTTAGCAATAAACTTAGAACCCTGGGCTGAACCTTTTGGTCCTTTGCTACCTGGTTTCCCTGTGTTTTTATTGTTTACGGGTAATGACATATCAGTATTTTATGGGTTAAATATAATGAGCTTTTACGAATTCTGGGCTTAATCCAATCTTTTCATGAGTTCTTCATCTATTTTTTTAAACAGGTGATATGGTTTGTACACTCGCCAATCTATCAATTCCATCAATTCGATATAGTATTGTAATTTTTTCTTTTTGAAGTCCTGCTGAGTGGCTTCTGGCATATTTAAAATCACTGCCCAACCATTCACCTCACTCAGTTCTTCATACCATTCTTGATAATATTCTTTATCACTACTATGAAAATTCAATACGTTTTCAGCGATCAATATGTATTTATAAATTTTCTGATGATATAACAAGTCGAAAATTTCTCTTTTTAACTCCATGATATCATTTTCAATGGCATCATTCCATTCTCCCAACATTTCAATGATGGTAAAATTCAATTCATAATCAACATAAATGATTTTTAAATAGAGTGTTCTACTGCCAAAATCATCCCACTGTGGATGTATGTAGTAATTGTAAACCGTTTGTGAAAACTCGAATTCACTATAGGTACGACCATAAAAAGGAGAAAGAGGATCTTCCTCTGCTACATATATATGCCTCCAATTAAAAAAAGGTTCTATATCATGCATAGTTATAAGGCGCTAACAGATTCAACGGCTTTCTTTACACTGCCATGTTTTAATAATAGGTCTTTGGCGGTTTCGTAATCTGAAAGTTCTAAGGCTTCCATAAGCATCTTAACACCACGGTCTACCAACTTTACATTACTTAATTGCATATTCACCATTTTATTATCTTCCACTCTTCCTAATTGAATCATTACAGTTGTAGATATCATATTTAAAACTAGTTTCTGAGCCGTTCCACTTTTCATTCTGGTACTGCCGGTTACAAATTCAGGACCTACCACAACTTCTACGGGGAAGTCGGCTTCTGAAGAAACGGGTGAATTGGGATTGCAACAAATACTTCCTGTAATAATTCCCCGCTTTCTGCATTCTTTTAATGCTCCAATTACATAAGGAGTAGTACCACTTGCCGCAAGACCTACTACAACATCTTTATCACTTACAAAGTGTTTCACAAGATCTGACCAGCCCCCCATTGCACTATCTTCTGCAAATTCAACAGCTTGTGTAATTGCTTTTTCTCCTCCAGCAATTATACCAATTACCAAACCATAAGGCACCCCAAAAGTGGGCGGACATTCACTAGAATCTACAATACCTAATCGGCCACTTGTTCCAGCTCCAATATAAAATAATCTACCACCAGCCAGCATTTTATCAGTAATGGCAGCACTCAATTTTTCTATTTGAGGTATGGCATTTTCAACAGCATTAGGTACCGTCTTATCTTCCTGATTCATATTTACTAATAAATTATGAATCGACATATTTTCAAGCTGATGATATGTAGAAGTTTGTTCTGTTACTTTTATAAACTCAGACATAACAAGTATTTAGCTGTGATATTCGATAAGCCCTTTCATAGGTGCTTTCATCACTTTTCCCAATTCTAATTCATATGTATTACAAAGTTCCTGAAGAACATCTCTGAATCCAAAAGCTACACTGCCAATGAAATTAATGGGATGTGTCCAGCTTTCTTTGTATTTATAAATATGTGTAAAAAAGAAATCATTTAAACCGTCTTCAATAATATTCTCAATCATATAATGACCTCTGTTTTCTGCCAGGAAAATAGCAAAGGAAGCTAAATACCTATTTGCCATTGGCTTCTTATAAACATTTTCCAATATTTCCATTGGGCTTGTGAGGAATCTTTTTTCAAACGATGTCATTAATTCCTCATCAAAAGTCTGGTATAAATAATATTGAATTACTTTTTTACCCAAATAAGATCCACTTCCTTCATCACCCAGTATAAATCCAATGCCTGGACTATTTTTTATCATTTTGCGTCCATTATAAAAACAAGAATTTGACCCCGTACCCAGGATGCAGGCAATGCCTTTTTGCTTTCCACATAATGCTCTTGCAGCAGCAGTTAGGTCGGTTTCTATAGAAATTTTTGCTTTCTTGAATATTTTTTTCAATACTGTTTTAAGAATTTGCACATTGTTTTGGTTACTTAAACCAGTCCCATAAAAATGTACTTCGGTTATAAAGGCATCCTTTAATTTGGGAACTAACTGCTTCAATAGTAGTTGTTCGATTTGTTCTGTATTTAAGAAATACGGGCTGATCCCTGTTGTGACAATCTTTTTTTTCTTGCCATTATCTAATAAGCACCATTCGCATTTGGTAGCACCACTATCGGCAATCAATGTAACAGACATATTGATAATTTTTCTGGTCTATAATTCTTACTTTATCCTATCTAACAAAAACTAACCGCAACTTATACCATTCATCCGAAACAACAAACCTTTATCTCAGATTCAATCATTAATGCAGATATTCGCATTCTATTTGAAGTTACAAAGAAGTATAGTTTATGGGAAGTAAAAAATTGCAAGTCTGGCTGCCTGTTTTGTTTTCATTGGCCATTGTTTTGGGAATGTTAATCGGATACCAATTAAAGGAAGAAACATCGGGAGGAAAATTCCTTGGGTTCTCAAAACGTACCTCTTTGCAAGAAGTGGTTGACTTGGTAAAGAGCAGGTATGTAGACAAAGTGGCTTCAGACAGCATTAATCAACTTGCTGTTAATCAATTGCTTTCGCATCTTGATCCACATTCTATTTTAATCCCATCTGACCAATTGGATGCTGCCGAAGAGCATTTACAGGATAATATAAAAGGGATAGGTATAGAATTTCAGGTATTCGACGATACAGTAAACGTAATAAATGTGATAAAAACAGGGCCATCAGAAAAAGCGGGTATAGAAGTGGGAGACAAGCTGATTGCCATCAATGACACTGCTCATATTGCAGGTAAATTTCTGCGAGTGGAGAGAGTTAGATCTTTGCTAAAAGGTGAAACGGGAACCAAAGTGAAGATTAAAATACTTAGATCGGGTAAGATCATCGAAAAAGTAGTGGAAAGGTCATCATTTCCAGTGCCCATTATTGATGTTGCTTATATGCTTGATAAAGAAACAGGTTTTCTGAGAATTAACCGATTTGCAGATCGTTCTTATGAAGCATTTATGGAAAGTATGGGTGATTTGAAGAAGAAAGGGATGCAAAAATTAATTCTCGATTTAAGGGGAAATGGGGGCGGACTTTTAAAAGAAGCCATTGCAATTGCGGATGAATTTTTAAGTGGCGATAAATTAATTGTGTATACAGAGGGCGATCATCAACCAAGAGTAGATAATCGATGTAGGAGGGATGGCATATTTGAGGTTGGTAAATTAGTTGTATTGGTGGATGAAGGATCAGCATCCGCCAGTGAGGTTTTAGCTGGGGCATTGCAAGATTGGGACAGGGCCACCATTATTGGAAGGAGAACATTTGGAAAAGGCCTGGTTCAACAACAGTTTCAATTGAGCGATGGTAGTGCTGTTAGATTAACTATTGCACGATATTATACACCACTGGGAAGAAATATTCAGAAGCCTTATGGAAAAGACCATCAGGAATATAATGAGGAAGTTTTAGCAAGATTTCATAGCGGATCTATGATCAAACAAGATACCTCAAAGCCTAAGGGGAAAGCTTTTAAAACACCAGGTGGTAAACTGGTTTATGATGGGGGTGGAATTAATCCAGATATTTTTATTCCTTTAGATACAGCAAATATTAGTGATAACGTGTTGCGTTTATACTACCGAAACTCTCTTAGTAGCTTTGTGTATAGATTCTATTTACAAAACAGAATCAAATTCGATCAGATTGCAAAACCTGAGGATATATTAACAACATTTCAGCCAGGTGAAAAAGAATTGACTGAATTAAGAAGTTTTGCATTGTCTCACGATGGCGTGATCATTAATAACTTTACAGATAAAGAGAAAATTCAAATTAGTCAGCGATTACAAACACTTATGGCAAAACAGCTATGGCGTATGGAAGGCTATTTTGAAATAGCTAATCGTTACGACGCAGCAGTGCAGAAAGGGATTATTTCTTTAAAATAGCGATTATTTAGCCTTTTTTTAAAATTCAGTGTTTTCAACGGGAATTGGTATCAATTATTTCGGTTAATTTGTTACGATTTTTGAAGCCCCTAAATTGATCATATGAATCAGAAAGTAATTACAGTACTGCTGCTACTGTTTGCTGCCTTCATTTTATTATTAATCAACTTTATCAGTGATTGGTTTGTGATTGCAATAGGCCTTTTTTTAGCGGGTGCTTCTTTGCTTACGGCCAGTATCTTATTACTTGCAAGACGCAGGAATGAAAACTTTTTTAAAAATAAAAAATCATAACAATTGCTTGTTCTTATAAAACAAAGGTTGATTTTTTCTGCCTTTGTTTTTTTTTGCCTGATATTTATCTTTTCAAATAAGAATACATACTCTAATCTTTTAAAACTTAACAAATGCACAGAAAAGACTTTCTTCGGAATACAGGTTTTGCTGCAGCTTCTTTAGCATTGGCTTCTTCCAATAAGTTGTTTGCGGCTTCCGCTGATACCAAAGTTAAAATGGGTATTATTGGAGTAGGACAAAGAGGATTAAACCATCTAGATCTTTTATTAAGAAGAGAAGACGTAGAATTAGTTGCTATTTGTGATATTGATGATCGCACGTTGAATTCGGCAAAAGAAATTATCAATAAGAGCGGGAAAAAAATGCCTGAAATTTTCACAGGTGATAACCTTGCCTGGAAAAAGATGCTAGAGAAAAAGCAGATGGATGGGATCGTAATTGCTACTCCCTGGGAATGGCATAAAGAAATGATCATCGGTAGTTTAGAGTCGGGTATTAAATATGTGGGTTCGGAGGTAATCATTGGTATCAGCCTAGAAGATCATTGGGAAGTAGTACATGCTGCAGAAAAATATAAGGCACATGTGATGATGCTTGAAAATGTTTGTTATCGCAGGGATGTAATGGCGGTTCTAAATATGGTGAGGCAAGGTTTATTTGGCGAACTAATTCATTTACAGGGTGGCTATCAGCATGATTTGCGTGAAGTGAAATTCAATAATGGTAATGATGTATACGGACATGGTGCTGAATTTGGCGAAAAAGGGTATTCAGAAGCACATTGGAGAACAGAACATTCTGTGCATAGAAATGGAGACCTCTATCCCACACATGGAGTTGGTCCCATAGCCAATTATATCAACATCAATAGAGGAAATCGATTTATATCTCTTTGTTCATTTTCATCAAAAGCTAGGGGTTTACATAATCATATTGTAAAGCAAGGGGGTGAGTCTCATCCCAATGCCAAAGTGAATTTTAAATTAGGAGATGTAGTAACCACTTCTATAAATTGTGTAAATGGTGAAACGATCTTATTGCAACACGATACTAATTTACCAAGACCATACTCCTTAGGTTTTAGAGTGCAAGGAACTGAAGGTTTGTGGATGGATGTAAATAAGAGTATCTACATTCAAGACAAGTCTGCCAAAGCGCATCAATGGGATGAGGCGAAACAATGGCTAGACAAATACGATCATCCTTTATGGCAACGTTGGAGTAAAGAAACGGCAGGGGCGGGTCATGGTGGAATGGATTTCTTTGTAATTCATGCATTGGTGGAAAGTATCAAAAATAAAACAGCCACACCTTTAGACGTTTATGACGCCGCAACCTGGAGCGCTATTTCACCATTAAGTGAGAAGTCGATAGATCTGGGCTGTCAAACGGTTGAATTTCCAGATTTTACGGGTGGTCAGTGGATGTATCGTAAGCCGGTTTTTGCATTAACAGATACATATTAATCAAAAAAAATGGGATCTATTCCAGAGGAAGTATTAAAGGCCTACGGTTTCGAACAGCATGATATTTCGCAACAAAGTTTTGGTACGGGTTTGATTAATCATACCTGGAAAATGATCTCTTCAAAGGGAGCATATATTGTTCAAACCATTAATCAAAACGTGTTTCCAAATCCGGAAGCAATTGCAAGTAATATAGATGCTGTAGGGGAATTTTTAAAACAAAATTCACCCGCTTATTTTTTTGTACATCCAGTTAAAACAGTAGATAAACTTTCGATATTTTTTTTTGATGAAAAATATTATCGGATGTTCCCCTTTGTGAATGGGTCGCACGCTAAAACAGTCGTTGATAATGCATCAGAAGCCTATGAAGCAGCTAAACATTTTGGTAATTTTACGAAATTGCTAAGCGGTTTTGACACTCAAAAACTACAATATACCTTACCCGATTTTCATAACCTTTCATTGCGTTATGCGCAATTTGAAGAAGCACTTGTTTCGGGTGATCAACTGAGAATCAAAGATTCGAAACAAATCATAGAAAAGATCAGAGAACAAAAAATAATTGTTGTTACTTATGAATCCATTCAAACAAATCTTCATTTCAAAAAACGGGTCACTCACCACGATACAAAAATAAGTAATGTGCTTTTCGATGATGCAAATAAAGGAATTTGTGTGATTGATCTGGATACTTTAATGCCAGGACTTTTTATCAGTGATATTGGTGATATGATGCGAACCTATTTATGTCCGGTAAGTGAAGAAGAAAATGATTTCAATAAGATAAGCATTCGAACAGACATATATCATTCAATTGTAAGGGGCTATTCAGAAGCCATGGGAAATGAATTATCTGAAACTGAAAAGCAGTATTTTTTTTATGCAGCAGCTTTTATGATTTATATGCAAGCTTTGCGTTTCCTAACAGATCATTTAAACAATGATCGGTATTACGGGGCAAGATATGAAGGGCATAATTATTTGAGAGCAGCCAATCAAATGCAGCTGCTTGAAAAATTACTTGAAAAAGAAACTAGTCTGATATAAAGAATGCCACCTTTTTCACAGAGTGGCATTCTTTATATCAGCAATCGAATCTTATCCCAATGGTACGAAGTCGCTAGCTTTTTTAGTAGCCAATTCTTCGTAGGTTTTCCATTTTAAGTTTACTAAGTTTTGTGCATGTACCATTAATCTTTCCGCTTCAACCGGATTTGTCTGGGTAAGCACTTTATATCTTAACTCATTATATGCATAGTCTCTAAGATTGATAGTAGGTCTTGGAGAATCTAGTACAAATGGGTTTTGATTTTTGGTTCTTAAGATTGGGTTGTATCTAAGCAAAGGCCAGTGTCCACTTGCTACTGCCATATTCTGTTGAGTTAAACCATTTTTAAGATCATAGCCGTGTGCAATACAATGGCTATACGCAAGAATCAATGCTGGTCCGTCGTAAGCTTCTGCTTCACGCAATGCTAATAAAGTTTGTTGTGGGTTTGCACCAAATGCAATTCTAGCCACATAAACGTTGCCATAAGAAATGGCTTGCATTGCTAAATCTTTCTTACCACCCGTTTTACCTGCAGCTGCAAATTTGGCTGTTGCTGCTGTTGGAGTAGATTTAGATGACTGCCCGCCTGTATTTGAATAAACTTCAGTATCCATTACTAAGATCTTCACATTTCTACCACTTGCTAAAGCATGGTCGAGACCACCATAACCAATATCATAAGCCCATCCATCACCACCCACTAACCATACACTTCTGCGAACTAATTGATCGCAAACAGATAATAAATGTTTTGCAGAAGGAGCAGCAATGGCAGCTAATTTTTCTTTTAATAATTGAACACGCAATTGCTGTATTGCCAATTCTGATTCATGCGTTTGTTTAGCATTGATAATCTCGTTTACAAAATCTTCTCCAATTTCAGTTTTTAATTCATTCAACAATT
>JANYEA010000079.1 GCA_025363385.1 Bacteroidota bacterium
CGCATACTTAATTCACCCCGCACACAAACAATTTGGGGCAACACTAGTTCCCAAACCAGACCATATTACTGTAATAGATTATTGGGTTGAAAAATAAATCTAGCTGTAATATTTTAATTCTTTTGGAATAAGATGTTCCAAATTGTTTCTCTTTTAAGATTTTTTTAAAATTTCGATCAGGTATTCAACTTCCGTTAAGTCGTTATGAAAAGAAGGTGAGATCCGAATATAATGGTCATAAACCGAAATATTAATTCCAGCCTTGGCTAATTTAGGTTTTAAAATAGTTGCAGCATTTTGATACGCAAAGCAAACAATAGGCGAAACCGAGTTCTTTGGAGTAAGCCCAATAAAATTTGTATCGGGAATTTTTTCCTCGAAAGCTGAGATCCATTTTGAGCGTTTTGCATTGGCAAATTTTTAAATTAAAAAGCCTGATAAATTCGAAACTGAATCAAATTTAATTGAAAGTAAACTGCAGGTATTCGTATATTATGAACATTCAAGGCCAAATTTCTAGCTTTTTTGATTTAGTCTATTTAAACTGGCATTTCGTCGAAAATATTTTTCATTCTATTTTATTAGTACTAGCTTAAAAAATAAACGAAAACGATGCTATATGAAGAAAAAAAAATAAACCTGCCATGTATTATTTTCATTTTGTTACAATGTATAACAACTGAGAATCTGGCACAAAAAATAAATCCAAGTATTCAAATAGATGGAAATGAGAAGGAATGGAGAGAAAATACATTCAAAATTGATTCTAGTAGTGGTTTTGAATATTCTTTTTTAAAAAATCAAGACACTTTATTTTTTATTGTTCGGTTCATAAATAAAACGACACAGATTAAATCACTGGCAACTGGCATGCAAATTGGGTTTGATATGTACCAAAAAAATAAGCCTCAGCAATTCATTAATTTTCCTCTCGATCATTCTTCCAAAATAGATCTTGGTCAGTCGATGAGAGATCCCATATCTATGCAATATTCTTTACTACCATTATCAATCGAATATGAGTTAAAAAATTCATGAATGGAAATGGAACTTATGATTGGATGTTGCAAATAGCAATGGCATTAAAATAGCATTGGCATTAAATGAAAAAGATCAACTGGTATATGAATATGCCATTCCATTTGCAGCTTTGAAAAATAAAAAAGATCCAGAAGGCATGAAATCAAACAGCATTGATATCGAAATATTCATACTTGCAATAAAATTAAACATTCCTACAACAATAAGCACAGAACCAACCAACTACAATTCAAGTTTTAACATCGGGATGAATGCAAAACTAAATAAAGTGAATAATGCAAGGCCTTCTGGTCTGCGAACTGATTCTAAAAATGAAAACAAAGATTTTTTTGAATCTACTAAAAAGAAAATTAAAATTGAATTATTGAAATCAACAGAACTCTACTTAATTACGCGATCAACTTTTAAAAAAGTATTGAAACTGGATTGATTTTAGTGTAAATTTTATTTGAATTGTTGCTTCAGAAATGCTAAGACTTTATTTCTCACTTCATCTACATCAAACATCACTCCATAATGAGGAGCTTCTTTTACTATAACCAATTCGTTCTGAACCCCCGACACATTTAACCAGGCACTTAACAGCTTTGATTGCTTGGGATCAACACTTTCATCTTTTTCACCTTGAATAATCAAAAATGGAGGATCGTTTTTATCTACATAAGTTATTGGACTCGCCTTTTTAGCTAAATCAGGGCGACTAAGTGGTGCAGCTCCAATAAGAATACTTTCTGGAGATTTTTCATCATTGCTTCCTGGGAATAATACAAGTTCTGCTGGACCGTAAAAATCAACTACTGCTTTGATACTGAAAGCGGTACTACTTCCTTTCATGAAAAAATCAGCTACCTGATTATTTTTTGACAATCCTACCATATTTGCTAAATGTCCACCTGCAGAAAAACCCATCACTGCAAAACGATTTACATCAAACCCGTATTTATTTGCGTTATCATAAAGGAATGAAATTGCTCGGTTACAGTCTTGCAAATTCGCTGGGAAAATGGCTTCTGTACTAAATCTATAATCGATAGAAGCAATGGCATAACCTTCATCCACAATGGTTGTCATGGTTTTTGTCATATAACCCATATCCGCATACTTATCATTACTTAACCAAGCACCTCCATGAATCAAAACTACAAGTGGGATTTTTCCTTTTGCATGTTGGGGCAAATAAATATCCAATAGATGCTTTTTATGACTATCATTATTATAAGGGATATTTTCTTTTAAAATTGTACCCGCAGAGAAAAAATGGATATTGGGATTGGTTTGACCTGCACTAATTATGGCAATCATTAAAAAGCAAAAAGGTGTAAAAAAAAATTTCATAATGGCTTCGTTTATTAACTCTTTATAAGATTTAAGATACATTATTTAACCAATTAATTCTATTCTTATATTTAGACATAAAAAATATCTTTAGCACATGCAAATCATCATTTCCAAAGACTTTGAATCACTATCAGAAAAAGCCACTCAGTCCATTACTGATATCTTGAGTAACAAACAAAACCCTTTGATCTGTGTGGCTTCAGGCGATTCACCTTCGGGAATTTATAGAAATCTGGTTAAGGATGTAAAGAATAAGGTATTAAATATTGATAATTGGTACTTTTTGGGTTTAGACGAATGGGTAGGATTAAATGGAGCAGATGAAGGAAGTTGCAGATGGCATTTAAATAGAGAACTTTTTACGCCTTTAGAAATTAAAGAAGAGAACATTTGCTTTTTCGATGGGGCATCTCAAGATCTACAACAAGAATGTAACATTACAGAATCTACCATTCGAAATCAGGGTGGCATTGAAATTGCGATTATAGGATTAGGATTAAATGGACATATTGGTATGAATGAACCCAATACTTCTATCAGTTCCAGGTCACATGTTATTGAGCTTGATCCTTTAACCATCACTGTTGGACAAAAGTATTTTAACAAACCGCAGCCCCTTACAAAAGGAATCACTTTGGGAATTGCCACATTGTTAAACGCGAAACATGTTATTTTGGTAGTGAGCGGCGCAAAAAAAGCTGATATTATTAAGCAAGTAATCGAAGGTGCTATTTCAGAATCTATCCCGGCAAGCTTATTAAAAAATCATCCCAATTGCAGCATCTATTTAGACGAAGCAGCTGCAGCAAATTTAAATATGTAAGAAAATAAATCAAAGCTGATCTAAGTACAATCCAGACGCACCAAGTATCCCAGCGTTTTCCAGTTCAGACAATTCTATTTTCAAATTCGTAACCGAATGGCCGTAAGCAAATGTGTGAATTCGCTCCCACATTTTTTTTTGAAAATAAGGAAAAGCATGTCTTACTGATCCCCCCAAAACAATCGTTGAAGCATCATATGTATACATGATCAATTTGATGGCATTTCCCAAATGAGTTCCAAGTTCGGTGTAGTATTGCAATGCCTGATGGTCTCCAGATTTTGCTTTTTCAAATACTTCTTCACCATTTACATGATAGACATTTGAAAAATATTGTCCGCTTGCATAATACTCGTAATTGTGATCTAAATAATCTACCATGCCAAACTCACCCACACCGCAATTAGATCCGGCAAATAAATGTCTATGAACGATTGCTCCAGCTCCCAGGCCAGTACCAATGGTTAAGCCGATCATATTTTCTTTACCCCGCCCTTTCCCGAAATGATATTCACCCAGGGCAAAACAGTTTGCATCATTATTTACAAAAACGGGTATCTGATATTTCGCTTCTAAAATTTCTTTCAGGCAAACTTCTTTCCAGGAAGGAATATGTTGCACATCGTACACAATTCCTTTTGCTAAATCTACCACACTGGGAACACCAACCCCAATGGCTACAATATCCTGGTCAATTAGTGCGTCGATCAATACATAAAAATCGGCTAAGACATCATCTACTGAACCATTTTTTTTAATTCTTTTGCTTTGAATTTCTGAGATTACAGAACCCTGCACCAATCCTGCGCGAATATTGGTAGCACCCAGATCAATTCCAATTACTTTCAGTTCAGTCATCTTACAATATATGAAAAACCAATGTTTTAGATCACTAGTGTCCGGTAAAATTAGGTTGATTTTCAATTGAATAAGGTTTTGATCTTTGACATCTTGGTATAAAGGGTTCTCAAAAAGGCTTGGTAAACGAGTTTTATCTAACAGTGATAC
>JANYEA010000094.1 GCA_025363385.1 Bacteroidota bacterium
ATTTCACGCTTTTTTAACAACAAGATGGCCGTCCAAAAGTTTACTATTACACTCAATAAAAACGATAATAACCATCCTAGAATGATAATTAAGCCACTTAAATCTTGATTGGTTATAAAATCCTGCGTTCTTTGTAAAACCAGACAAACAAGAAACAAGATATTACAGATCAGGGCAAGCCGGTTGAGAAATAATAGTTTCGGCATAAAATTTTCGTTCAAAATAGCATTAATTTGCGAATCGCATAAAATCGAATTATGAAGAAGTTCCAATGGAAGTCATTATTACCCCACGCAATTGCAGTGGCCATCTTTGTGGTAGTATCAGTTATTTATTGCAAACCGGCACTGGAAGGCAAGGTTTTGATGCAAACAGATATCCTGCATTGGAAGGGAATGGCACAGGATCTTGTACAATACAAAGAGAAAACAGGGCATTTCCCTTTATGGAATAATAACCTATTTGGAGGCATGCCTGCTTTTCAAATTGCCATGGAATCTAATAACCCTGCATCCGTTGGATTCTTACATACCATATTCATGCTGGGTTTACCAAAACCCATTGGCTTTTTCTTTTTGTTATGTATCAGCTTTTACTTTTTATCTCAAGTTGTTGGATCAAATTATTGGTTAGGCATCATGGGTGGAGTGGCTTATGCATATGCCACATATAGCCCTGTAGTAATTATTGCAGGCCATGAAACTAAATTACTCGCCATGGGTTATTTGCCTGCGGTAATGGGGGCGCTTTGGTTAATCTATCAAAAAAAATATTTGTGGGGGGTTGCGCTCACTGCCTTATTTAGTGGCTTAATGATTGGTATGAACCACTTACAGGTAACTTACTATTTTCTGGTATTAGCAGGCTTTATGACCATTGCATTTACGATTCAATGGATCAAAGAAAAAGATTTTAAACACCTGATCATTGCATTATGCTTAGCAATAGTGGGCGGCGGCATTGGTGCCGCATCCAATTTAGTAGGATTAGCTACCACCAGTGATTTTTCAAAAGCAACCATGCGTGGTGGCAGTAGCTTAGATACAAGCGCAATTAAAACAAATAAATCACAAAAAACTACGGGATTAAATACGCAATATGCTTTTTATTATGGCAGCTATGGACCTTCCGAAACATTGAGTTTTTTGGTTCCCGGCATTTATGGTGGAAGCAGTGGTGGTGAACTTACCAGCGAATCTAATTTTGGAAAATTGGCATTAGAAAAAGGGATTCCAGAAGATCAGGTGAGTCAGTTTACAACTTCCATTAGTACTTATTGGGGACCTCAGCCCATGACTTCCGGGCCTGTATATTTTGGCGCAGTTATTTGTTTCTTATTCATATTTGGAATGGTTTATTTAAAAACCTGGCATCGCTGGTGGATATTAGCAGTATGCCTTTTGTCGATCTTATTAAGCTGGGGTAGCAACTTTGCTAGCTTCAATGAATTTGTATTTAATAATATTCCCCTTTACAATAAATTCAGAGCTCCTAGTATTATTTTAATTCTGCCGCAATTGTTATTCCCATTTGTTGCGGTACTTTCATTACAACAATTTTTATTTGTAGAAACAGATAAAAAAGCAGCGATCGAGAAAATTAAAATAACTGCTTATATCAGCGCAGGATTTTTTGCTTTGCTTGCATTTTTCTATATCAGCTTTAGTTATACAAGTGGTGGTGATGCAGGATTAAAAAGCTATCTAGGTCAGATCTTTAAAGGAAATCAAGAAGAGGTAAATGGATTTTTCAACGCATTAAAAGAAGACCGAAAAGCCTTATTTGGTAAAGATTTAATTAGAAGCCTGGTATTAGTAATAGGTGCTCTTTCTTTGGTTTGGCTTTATGCTCAAAACAAGATCAAACAATCTTATGTGTTAGCAGGACTAGTTTTGATTAGTTCGATTGATTTGATTTCAGTAGGCAAAAGATATTTGAACGATAATAGCTTTCAGGAAGCAGAAACAGCAAATGAAGCTGTATACAAAGCAACACCAGTTGATGAGGCAATCATGAAAGACAGCAGCCATCCAAGAGTGTGGAATACCACAGTTGGAAGTTATTTTAACGATGCCACTACTGCTTATCATCACAGAGATATAGGTGGATACAGCCCGGTTAAATTGAGTATTTATGAAGACCTTTTGAATTTTCAATTAAAAAAACAGCCCATCAATAAGTCAGTGTTAGACATGTTGAACATGAAATATGTGATCGTACAAAACCAACAGAATGGACAATTGGCTTTGCAGGTTAACCAGGATGCCTTAGGAAATGTTTGGTTTGTAAAACACCTTAGTTATGTAAATGAGCCCTTAGGTGTGATGAAAGCCATGGATCAATTTAATCCAAAAGATACTGCCATCATTGAAGCAGGTTCTAAAAAAGATATCGCATTTGAACCTATTGCAGATTCTACCGCAACAATTCGTTTCATAAAAAATGATAACGATCTGATACAATACGAGTCATCCGCTTCCACCAATCAATTCGCGGTGTTTAGCGAAGTGTTTTATAACAGGGGTTGGAAAGCGTATATAGATGAAAAGGAGTCTACGATTATTCAAACAAACTATGTGTTAAGGGGTCTTGCGATTCCTTCAGGGAAACACCAGATTAGATTTGAATTTAAACCAGCGTCTTATTACGAAAGTAAAAAAGCCGCTACTGTTTCATCGGCTTTGATCTGGATATTATTAATGGCAGCTGTAGCTAGTTCTTTTAAAAAGGAAAAAGCAACTGAACAAAAAGCATAATGAACAGGCCATCTGTTTTAAGCCTGGTCTCCTACCGCGTTTTTCCACCATTAATGGGCGGACAAAAATGTGTAGTAGACTTCTATGAACATTTGTCGCCCTTTGCTGCCATTACATTAGCCGTTTCAAAAGATAATAAACCCGAAGAACATAGCAATTATCAGATTGAACCCTTTTTATTTAACCATTGGGGTGGGGATTTTAATTTGATCTATGTTTTTCGATTACTGAAGTTGATCAAAAAAAACAATGTTGATTTTATTATTATCGAGCATTCCTATTTTGGTTTTCTGGGAATCATCCTGCGTTTCTTTTCCAAGAAAAAAATGATCATCCGGATGCACAATATTGAGGGACACCGATTCCGTGATATGCAAAAGTTTTGGTGGGGGATTTATCTAAGTTATGAAAAATGGGTATGCAAAAAAGCTGACCATCTCTGGTTTACAGCCAATACCGATTATCATTTTGCAATCAATGAATGGAAGATAGATGCTACAAAATGCAGTACCCTATTTTATGGCATTGATAATAGTGAAATTCCAAGTTATTTTGAGCGTGCGGCTTGTAGAAAAAGCCTGATCGAAAACCATGCGTTACATGAAAACACAAAACTGTTTTTGTTTAATGGAACGCTAGATTACATTCCTAATACAGATGCCCTTCGCATTATTATTCATGAACTTTTACCAAGGTTAGCAAAAAAACATGTAGGCTATCGAATAATGATATGTGGTAATAGAATTACTGATGAATGGCAGGAAGAATTAGAACAATACCCTGAAATTATTTTTGAAGGATTTGTAGCAGATATTGCCACCTATTATAAAGGTTGTGATTGTTTTATCAATCCTGTTACATTGGGGAGTGGGCTAAAAACCAAACTGGTAGAGGCTTTGGCAAATAATATCGATATCATTTCGGTTGAATCAAGTACATTGGCAATTGATGCTATTTATTCGGATCAGAAAATTAAGTTGATTCCTGATTATGATTGGGATGCATTTGTGCTTGCTATGTGCCAGCAATCGAATCTAACTAAAGAAAAAACGCCAGCAGCTTTTTATAAAGCATTCAATTGGCAACAGATCATACAAAAAGCCCTTTTATCTTTACAGCAATTATGATGGAAGAGATTAAAATATCGGTAGTCATCTGTACTTATAATAGAGCAGCCTATATACAGGATGCCATGAATAGTTTGTATCATCAAACCATTCAAAAAAAGCTGTATGAAATAATTATAGTGAATAATAATTCATCCGACGATACCATTCAGGTTTGTAATGAATGGATTTTGCAACATCCAGATGCACAATATGCTTTTTACAATGAATCAAAACAAGGCGCTTCTTATGCAAGAAATACTGGAGCAGCAATTGCAAATGGGCATTTACTTTGCTTTATGGATGATGATGCCATTGCTGAACCCGATTACTTAGAAAGGATCATTCGTTTTTTTGAAGAACACGCAGATGCAGGTGGATTAGGTGGCCGCATCATTCCAAAATACATTCCAGTAGAACCCAAATGGATGAGCTATTATGTATCATCGATGGTGGGCAATTTTGATTATAGTGATTCTGTGGCCATTTTTAGTCCGAATAAATACCCACTAGAATCGAACATGATCATTCGTAAGATCGACTTTGATGCGATTCAGGGTTTTAATGTAGACCTTCCCGGTGTGGTGGGTACCTTAAGAATTGGTGGCGAGGGAAAAGATTTCTTTTTAAGATTAAAAGCACTTGGAAGAGTTGTGTATTACGACCCTGCCATTACAGTGCAGCATGTGGTAGAAACGGCCAAACTAACCAAAGAATATATGTACCGAGTGGCAAGTGGAATGGGGCGTGGTGAAAAAGTAAGAACCCTTAAAATTTCTAAGATTGCCTACTTCAAAAAAATTATTGAATACCTGATTAAATTAGGAGCAGCTATTGTTCTTGGATTTAAATATCTATTTCAAGGAAAACCCACACAATTTTGGCCCATTATACAATTTAGAATAGATACGTTGAAGGGATTACTGGATAAGAATATTCATTAGAGCATCTTATAAAAATGAGGCCGATTGCGGATGATGGTAAATGAGAGTGTCCAAGCGATTGCTACATTTTTTGCTAAGCCTACAATTTTCTTCCAATCGGCAAATGGATTTTTCAATTGCAATAAATGATCCAGGAAACTTCCTACCAAAAATACGAGTACTCCAAAACTATAATTCAGTAATTGAAATAAAAACCATCCTACCCCATATTGTTTTCTGATGCGTACATGATTGGAAACAATTAATTGAAGTCCTTTTATATCAAATAAATTTGCATAGGTTTTATCATCTGTTCCGGTACTGTCTTTTATCGACTCGCCTAATAAATGTATGATCTGAATATCGCCATATAACACCAGGTCACCCAGCTTATTTAAGCGACTGCACCATTCCACTTCTTCAGCATACAGAAAAAAATCTTCATCCATCATTCCAGCTTTCAGTACTGAATCTTTTTTAACCATTAAAAAAGCACCACTGATCCAATCAACCATTACTTCTCTTGAAACCTGCTCTACGCCTGGCTTTTGGGTATTCAATTGCTTAGCAATGAATTTCAAAAAACTACCCCAATAAGGTATCGGCAATAAATGATTGATACCCCATTTCATAAAATAACTGCCAGAGATCTGAATAGAATGATCTTCATATAAAAGCTGAACCCCTGAAGCAATATGTTTGCTCGAAACTAATTTTTCAAAACAGTGCAGAATCGCGTTATTTAGTATCAGGGTATCTGGGTTGAGTAGTAAGAAAACGTCCCCTGAGCTCTGGCGCATCCCTTCATTATTTGCCCTTGCAAAACCAGCATTATACCCCATCTCAATCCATTTCACAAATGGAAATGCTCTACAAATCTGATCTCTGCTATTGTCTTTAGAATCATTGTCAACCACAATCCATTCAAAGCTATTAGCCGAATCGAATTGCAAAGCAGACTTAATACAATTCAGTATAAAAGCTGCTGAGCGATAGTTAACAATAATGATCGAGAGTTTCATATGTGTTTACTGAATTTTTTCAGGTCTGGTTACATAATTCAGGAACATGCATATTTTAGAAGCGGGTCCAAAACCCAAGATCTGTTTAGAAAGTTTTTTCTGCAGGTGCAGCATATGCGAAAATAGGGGTAATACTTTTTCAGCAGTTACCCCTGATGCAATCAGTTGGTCAACAGATTTAATACCCTCATTTCTTAACAATCGCCAGTAATAATCGTAAATCTTAAGATCTTTAAAAGCAGCTTCTCCAATTTTGTAAGCAAATAAAATATTTTCTTTTAAAATGATATCGGAATTGTTTCTACAAAAAACAGTTGTTTGATCTTCATGTAAACCAATACTCACCAAATGTTCATTTAAATACACATATTCATATCCCGCTTGCAAAACGCGAACATAATAGTCTACGTCAACTAACCAAATAAGTTCTTCATCATATTGCACTTTATCTTTCACTTCAGCCCTTAGCATTGTGTTACTTGGGGGGCCAATTACCTGTGCCAATACCAAATGAAGTGGTGTTTTAGTTAGTTGATTTAAAAGGCTTGGTATATGTTGCAAAACAATTTCCTTTCCGTCTTCGGTAACCGCAATGTTTTTACAAAAAACAAATCCTGCTTTGGGGTTCTTGATAAAAGCATTCAAATATTTAGCAAAAGCCTCCGGATCAAATAACCAATCGTCTTGGTGGAGCAACACAAAAAAAGCACCTTTTGCATAGGCAATTGCGTTATTCCAGTTAGCCGGACTTTTCAAAGCCGGTTTATTTTGTATATAAATAATGCTTAATTCTGATTTATAGGGCTCAATAGCTATTTTTACAGTATCATCAGGGCTGTCGTCTGAAATAATCACTTCTACCCTTTTGTAGGTTTGCTGCATCACGGATTTCAATAACCGAACTACATAGTCGGGTTTTTGGTAAGCCGGAATACAAATACTGATAAGCGGATCTGACATAACTAGATTAAAACATGAGCAATTTGATAGCAAATATAGTTAAAGGCATCATTGGTAAATTTAGGCCAAAGTTAGTAGCTACTAGATTTAAAGATATCAGCTGGCTGGAAGAAAAAATACTTAAGCACGAGGAAGACCAGAACATTAAGCAGAAAAAATTACCCTTTGGTATCATAAATTATAAAAGGCCTTATGAGGTGTTACATACTTATCGAGAGCTTTTTTGTAAAGAAATTTACCAGTTCAACAGCAAAACAAATGCTCCAATTATATTGGATTGTGGATCGAATATTGGACTGAGTGTTCTATATTTTAAAACCATTTACCCAAATTCAAAAGTCTGGGCTTTTGAACCTGACGCTGCAAATTTTGAATTGCTGATTAAGAATATTGAGTCGAATCATTTACAAGATGTACATGCAGCACCGGCAGCAGTTTGGATTGCTGATGGAACCATTCAATTTTCAGGTAACGGTTCAGAAGCAAGTAGAATAGATGAAACCAATGTTAACCCATCCAATAATTCGGTGCCCTGCGTACGCTTGAAGAACTTACTATGTTCATTTGAAACAATCAACTTTTTAAAAATGGATATAGAAGGGGGTGAATACAAAGTAATCACAGATTGTGCCGAAGAACTTCATCGTGTAGATAATTTCTTTTTGGAATATCATGGCAAAACCACCGATACCAACCAATTGACTGAATTACTGGAAATTGTTTACAAGCAAGGTTTTC
>JANYEA010000026.1 GCA_025363385.1 Bacteroidota bacterium
TATGATGGGCAAGACAGATGAATCAGCTTGGTGAAAAGTAAGTTTTCTTACGGTTGCAGTTGGATCTGAGGTATCGGTAAAAATTAAATTTGACGGACCATTCGGCGGTATTACTGTCCATACGCCCACACCAGAAATTGGATGGTTACCCTCTAGTTTGTAGCTAGAAAATCCATTGATCAATGTAGTATCTGTACCTGCATTAGCAATAGTTGTAGCGGGTAAAACATTAATGCGAACAAGATTAGAATATATAGAAGGGCATGGGCCATTTTTTACTGATACCCTATAATAAGTTGAACTATTTAGATTCGAATAATTTTGTGTGTTGTTTGTATTAGAAATGCTAATCCAATTGCTCCCAGTTGTAGATGATTCCCATTGTATAATATTACTTACATAACCATTCAATGAAAGTGTGCCATTATTTGAACTTGCACATACAGTTGCATCAGAGCTTAAAGTACCTGCAGCTGTTGCAGGAAATACTATAATTTGTACAGTATCTTTCGAGTTTGCACAAACAGCATTATCTACGGTCCAAATAAATTGATAAGTTCCAGCAATTAATCCATTTACTGTTGTGTTGGGATCTGCAAGATTAGTAAAAGAGACTACAGACGGATTACTATTAAAGACACTCCAATTGCCAGTTCCGGAACTTGGTATTGCCGCAGCCATTGTGGCATCTGTAGCATTGCAAATTGCTTGATCAACTCCGGCATTGGCATGGGATACTGGTGCCAACACTGTAATTAAAGCATTGTTAGAATATAATGGTGCACAAGAACCACTTTGTACAGCAACTCTATAAATGGTGGTGGCTGTTAAATTTTGATAAGAAATACTATTAATTGTATTAGCTATAATTGTCCAATTATTTCCATTATCGGTAGATGATTCCCAATGAATAATATTACCCACATAACCAGATAATGATATGATTCCAGCGTTTGAACTTTTACAAACAGTGGAAGATCCATTTAAAGAACCTGGTATAGTTTGGGCATTTATTTTAACTTCTACAGTGTCTTTTGAAACAAAACATAATGCATCAGATACAGACCATACAAATTGATAGTTTCCGGTAACTAATCCTCTAACAAAGGTATTGGGATCAGCAGTGTTCACAATATTTGCTATACTAGGATTTGATAGCAATGCAGACCAATTACCTGTTCCTATTAATGGGCTATTTGCTGATAATGCGATTACATTATTATTACAAAGAATTTGATCAATCCCAGCATTAGAAGCAGTTACAGGTTGCAGTACCGTAATGTTTGCAGCATTACTAAACATTGCCGGGCAATTGCCACTTTGAATGTTGGCCCTAAAAGATGTTGAATTTGAAATATTAGTATAGGAGAGTTGATTTGTATTATTTGAAATGCTTGTCCAATTTATGCCATTGTTGATAGTTGATTCCCAATTAAGAATAGTTCCTGTATATCCAGAAAGCAACAAAAAACCATTATTATTATTAGCACATACTGTAGCGTTAGAAACAAGTGTGCCCGGTATGCTAACAGTGCTAACAGTTATTATAGCATAATTGCTATTTACTGCATTGCAAACTCCATTTTGAATCACAGCCCTATACAATGTGGTGCTTGTTAAATTTGTATAGGTTTGTGTATTACTATTGTTATTAATAGTTAACCAATTTGCACCTGAATCTGAAGATGATTCCCAATGAAGAATACTACCCGTGTATCCATTTAAATTTAGTGAACCACTGTTACTGTTAATGCAAACAATTGTATCTGCGGAAACAGAACCAGCTTTTGAAATTTCATTTACCGTTATGGTAACAGTATTTGAATAAGCGATACTGCAATTACCACTTTGAACAACCGCTCTAAATAGGGTTGATTTTGAAAGGTTATTATAAGTGTAATTATTTGTATTAATATTTATGGCTACCCATGTAATACCTTCATCTGTTGAAAATTCCCATCTAATGATGTTGCCGACATATCCAGTAAGTGTTAAGGTATTTGAATTGGAGCCTTCACATACGATAGCATTACTCGTAATAATTCCGCCAACAGATTCAGGAGAGTTCATCAATTGCATGGTATCCCTAGAAACAGTACATATGCCATTTGTAATAGACCATATGAATTGATAAGTACCGTCTGTTAATCCACTGACTGTGCTAAACGGAGAAGAATCAGTACCAAAATGTACAATCGAAGGCCCAGATAATTGATTCCATTTACCTATGCCAATTCCTGGAATATTGCCCAATAAATTACTACTTGTTTGGTTACATAATATTTGATCAGGGCCTGCATTTGCCTTGCTGGGGTTTGCATAGATGAATACATCTGTTGAATCGGTTCCATTACAACCCGAATTAGACAAAGCCTGTATATAATAACGAACATTCGAATTAGCATTAAAAATATTGTTCAGAACATCTGAGATCTGATTGTTGTTACTTGATATGAAATTAGATGAATTGCCATTTGCTGCTCCATTAATGAATGCTGATGTCCAGGTATAAGTTGAGCCTGCGACCGTACTATTAAATTGTATATTAGTGATACCTCCATTACAAATAGGATTCGATTGATTTGTGATACTTATACCAGGCTTGGGTTTAATAATTACGGTGTAATTAAATGGATTTCCAATACAAGTTGCACTTGATGGTGTAAAAGCAAATGGAGTGATATTATAGACTAATTCTGCATCTAACAAATTGGAACCATTTACCAGTGAATCATTGATATTGCCTCTGCCAGATGCACTATTGCCATAAACGACACCAGCTGAAACAGATGATGACCAGGAATAAAAACTTCCGGGTATAGAACTGATAGGAGTGAAGTTGATGGTTTGATTGGAACAGATTGTCTGACTAGAATTGGCAGCCATATTAGGAGGATAAATCCTTAAAATCATAGAATCTTTTCCATAAGCCGTTCCACAACTTCCAGTAGCATTGATATTTGAACTTGCAGTAAAATATATTTTAAGGTATCCAGCTAATTTATCAGCCGTACTTGCTGTATAGGATGTATATAGAGAATTATTATTAGAGAAAGTGCCGGTTCCTGAACTAGTCCACTGAAACGAATTAGTAACAGCAGAAACAGCGGCAACTAAAGAAATCGGAGAACTGTTACTACAGATTGTTGTATCATGTGATCCCAGAATAGTATCTGCTGCAACTGTATTTTTATAGATCTTTTGTTGTGCAATGCAACTAATGCCATTTGATATAAATTGAACATTAACGGTAAAGGCATTGCCAGACTGTAATTGGACTGAGGGATATTGGCTATTTGCAGTAGAGGATCCTTGATAGTTAAACGGCCCCCCTGAAATACTCCATAAAAAAGTATTGCCTACATTATTATTACTATAACTAACACCATAATACATATCAGTGGCGTTAAAATGTGTAATGCCATTATTACATTCAATGATGTCGGGATGAAGACTTACACTATTTGAAATTAAATTGCTGGTAACGGAGGTGGAACAACCATTTACAGTAACTATATACTGAATAGTAGTAGATCCTGCACTGATAAAACTAACCACACCTGAAGTTGCATTAACAGTTGCAACGCTAGGATTGCTCGAACTCCAGATGCCACCTGCTGTATTATTTGTTAAATTGATAGTACTACCCATACAACCCCCAACCGGGCCATCAATAGCGCCTACATTTGGAGGCAGGTTTACTTGTAAATTAGTTACAATACTGGCGGTACATCCATTACTATCTGTTACAGAAACGGAATAATTACCTGAGGCATTACTTCTAGTATTGGATATGGATGGATTGGCAGAATTTGAATTGAATCCATTTGGTCCAACCCATGCATATTGATAGGGTAAAGTTCCCGCACTTGCTACAGAATTGAATGACACGTTATTTCCTAAACAGATGGAACTAATATTTGAAACAATTATAGTTGGAGAGGAGAATACTGTGATGGTATCTGTAACAAAATCGATACAACCACTATTAGAAGTTACTTGTAAGTTAACAGGATATTTTCCCGCAATAAGAAAGCTATGTGAAACATTGCCGCCTGATACCGAATTGCCATCTCCAAAATTCCAGAGTTGAGAACTGATGCTTCCTCCTGACGAAATCGTAGCATTACTATTGAAAGCAAAAATATTCCCAGATACACATTGGCTGGCAGGTATGATATAGTCAGCAAGTGGTTGAGGATATACAGTAATTGTTTTACTTAGGCTATCGGTACAGCCCAAATCTGAGGTAACTATAAGTTTTACCTGAAAGCTTCCTGCGGTAAAATAACTATGTGAAACAGTTGCTCCTGTTGCTGTTTTACCATCGCCAAAGTCCCACAATTGATTGGTAATCGAACCGGAACTGATAGTAGAGGTACTATTGAAATCAAAGCTATTGCCAGATAAACACTGACTATTTCCAGCAATAATACTTAAAGAAAGGGCGGGTAGAATTTTATTTGTAGTAGAATTTACTTTGTTTTTTTTAGCTAAATCATCGCTATTCTTTCTTTGGTAAATCGCATGATTTGATTTGCCACTGGTATAATCTGAAGCTACTCCTGAGTTTGAAAAAAGCATAGTCATGCAAAACATGGCCAGTGTCGCTTTTAACAATAAATTGAAATTGAATAATCTTTTATAGAGAGTAGAAATGTTCACATGCAGTATAATTTAAGAATGAAGAGATTATATTAAACTGATGTAATTCAAAAAAACATTCTGAAAATCGATTTTCTGAAACTAATAATATGATAAAAAAACAAAATCATGGTTGATTTTTAGAGACCTTTTATTAAAACAGAAATCTTGTTGTCAAATTTAAAATAAATTAAAACATTTTAGCTTCGTGTAAACACCGTATTTATTTGGGTAAAACACCGTAAAATTCCTTGATCACAGAGAATTAACGTATTTGAGTTAATTTTTTGACGAATTTATTTTAGTGTAGAGTTTATGCATGCACGAATTTATTTTTGAAATATTTATTTTTTATATTGTTTAAAACCTCTTCATTTATTGGAGTAGAAACAAAATCAACAACGATCGGGTATTTCGCCAGCAATAAAATTTCTTTCATTTCTACAGAAGCAGATAAAATGGCTACCCTAAGATCAGGGAAATGAACACTATAATTTTCTGTAAAAACTTTTAAAAATTCCCAGCCATTCATATTTGGCATGTGTAAATCCAAAAACATAAATTCAGGGGCCTTGCTTGCCGGGTCCGCTTCATTTTGCAATAAATCATCAAAATATTCCAAAGCTTCTAACCCATCTGTAGCCGTGATGGTTTCCTTGGCAAAATTTGAAATACCAATCATTTTTTTGGCAATCATCAATAAGAGCTCGTTGTCGTTTGCTACTAAAACTTTCTGCAACATAAACAGGGGTTTTTGTTTGTTTTTAATGCCATCAATTCAATTCCTTGCTTAGGTAAAGGAACAGATGTTCTTTTGCAGCCCATGTAGGTTGTGCCTTTTTGTTTTTGTAGTAGGGGCACTACATATAGCAATTTTTAAGCAGCATTTTAGGGGCATATGACAAAATCGGTAGGGTTAATTGCAAACAGCTTCTAGATTTACTATGCTTTTTTAAAGAAAATAGTTACATTATGAATAGAAATGCTGCTTTTGGATAGCAGTTTTGTAACATTCGTCACATTGTGTAAGTTTTAATGCGCTTAGCTTTAATTTATTAAATAATACCCTTTTAATAAACCATCAAAATCAACCAAATGAAAAAAAACATGGGAACAATCGACAAAACAATTCGTTTTATCGTAGCAATCGTATTTGCCATTTTGTATTTTACCAATACTGTAACTGGAACTTTAGGAATTGTTTTATTGGTGTTGGGTGCAGTGTTTGTGTTAACTAGTTTCATTAGTTTTTGCCCACTATATTTACCCTTCGGTATCAGTACTTGTAAAAAAAAGGATTAATCCCTTAAAGATAGTTTCAAGAACTAGGTATGATTTACCTAGTTCTTGATTATAAACCCCCTTTACCAGTGTAAAGCCTGATTGGTTTGTCTAGTTTTAATTTTAAAACCGTGATATAGGGGTCAAGCACATTTTCAGGAACATTGATATACACAAGCCCGGGTACTTTACTCCAGGATATTTTTCCTACAATTTTATGGGAAAGTTTACTTCCGTTACCTAATACTTCTATCTCGTTGATCTTACAATCAAGTCCTTTTAACATAATTTGGCCACTAGCTTTTCCCTGCAAAAATAAGTAGAGAGTGGTACTATCCTTTGAAATAGTGGTTGGGCCATAAAAATGTCCCTGAGCAATTCCCCCGAGCTGATCAAAAATGGCCTCGCCATTTCTTTGATTCCATTTCCCTAATTCAGTTAATATATTAATCTGTTCAACAGGAATACTGCCATCTGGTTTTGGACTTATATCCAGTAATAAATTACCTCCATTAGAAACTGCATCTACAAAAATGCTAATAATTTCATAGGGTGTTTTCCAGGCAGTATCTTTTTGTTGATAACCCCAATTATTATTCGTTGTCATGCAAAGCTCCCACCACTTGAATTGGGGCCTTGTAACCGGAAAATTTTGTTCAGGCGTTTCATAATCTCCATATCCCATCAGCCTCCCGTTAATGATTAGATTAGGGTTATAACTCAATAGTTTTTTACGAATTCCAGCAGCGTCCCATTCTTCAGCACTATGTTCCCAATCGCCATCAAACCACATTAAATCTGGTTTATATTGTTCCATGATTTCAGATAACTGTCTATTTAGAAATGTAATAAAACGACTCCATTTTTGCGGGTTGTCTGAAATTTGATACCTACTACTATCTTTTAGAAAACCTGGATAATCAGGGTTACTCCAATCTAATAATGAAAAATAGGTGCCCGCTTTAATTCCCTTTTTCTTTAGTGCATCATAAAATGGGGCTAAGAGATCTTTTTTAGCTGGGCTTGATGCAACTACATTTAAATTACTTTCTTTCGTTGGCCATAAAGCCACACCATCGTGGTGTTTGGTGGTAAGCACTGCATATTTAGCACCTGAATATTTAATGAGCTCTGCCCAGGCATTTGCATCGTATTTTTCGGCATTGAAACCCTTTATCTGTTGCAGGTAATTTTGATACGAGATCTCTTTATTATGAAAACTCCATGATTCGCTGATACCGTTCACTGCATAGATTCCCCAATGTATAAATATGCCGAGTTTGGCGTCAGCAAACCATTGCATCTTATTTTGAATATTGTCGGGTTGAATTTTCGTTTGCGCATTTAATTGCGTATCACATATCAATAATAATATATAAAAAAAGATCCCGTTTCGGAGCATTTTGATTTTCATATAGATCTCGTTTAATTAAGCATCTACACAAAATACTATTATAATTTGTATTCAATTTAAGGTGAAAAGGATTTTTAAGAAATAAACATCGTGGAGAATGCTTAAATTAGATAAAAAAAGGTCAAATTCATATCGATTGATCTTGTTTATTTCACTATTTTGAAACAACAATTTTACCTTAATATTTTTTCATGAAACTGTTTTCGATTTTCGTATCATTTTTTTGTGTATTGAATATTTCAGCACAGAAGAAAAATTCCCCGTATTGGGAGTATCTGTTTAATGGTAAGGACCTAACTGGGTTTATTCAACTAAATGGGAAGGCTTCCTATCGGGTGGAGCATGGTGAGCTGATTGGAACTACAGTATTAAATCAACCCAATAGTTTTCTGGCTACTGAAAAAGAGTACGGAGATTTTATTTTCGAAGTCGACTTTAAAGTAGATGATCAAATGAATTCTGGCATTCAATTTCGGAGTGAACAGAATACTGCCAATGACAAATGTAAAGTAACCGACCTTAAAACCCCAAATAGAGTACATGGTTATCAAATGGAAATTGATCCTTCTTTAAGAGCATGGAGTGGGGGTATTTATGATGAAGCCAGAAGAGATTGGCTATATTCATTAGAGAATAATCCGGCGGCAAAAAATGCTTTTAAACATAATGCATGGAACCGTTATAGAATTGAATGCATCGGAAATAATATTCGTACCTGGGTAAATGGAATAGCATGCGCACATCTCATAGACAATATGACGACAAAGGGATTTATTGCACTTCAGGTTCATGCTGTTTCGGATCCTAAAAATGTGGGTGAGGAAATCCGATGGAAAAATATACGGATACAAACCAAAGAACTACAACCTTCACCGCCTGATTCTATTTTTGTTTTGAATTTACTTGTAAATAATATTTCAGAGGACGAAAAAAGAAATGGTGTTCATTTACTTTTTGATGGGAAAACTTCCTCTGGTTGGAGAGGGGCGAATAAAGACTTTTTTCCTGATAAAACCTGGGTTATCAACGATGGTGAGTTAATGGTTAAAAAAGGACAAAGCGCTGAATCACAAAATGGCGGAGATATTGTAAGCATCAATGAATATGCTGCTTTTGATTTGCAGTTTGAATTTAAAATGACAGATACTGCGAATTCCGGGGTAAAATATTTTGTAACAGAAAAAGAGAAAACAGCTGGGTCGGCTATAGGTTTAGAATATCAGATTTTAGATGATGATAAACACCCCGATGCAAAGCTTGGATCAATTGGAAACAGAACGCTTGCATCGTTATACGACTTAATTCCGGCTAAGAAAAATGGGAGAGAAAAATTGCCCATCGGGGAGTGGAATCGAGGCAGAATAACTGTGTATCCTGACGGAAGAGTTGATCATTGGTTAAATGGTTGGAAGGTCTTGGAATACCAGCGCGGTACCCAATATTTCTATGCACTAGTTGCAAGGAGTAAATATGTTACATATCCTAATTTCGGCATGGCCCCCCAAGGCCATATACTATTACAGGAACATGGAACTCAGGTTGCATTTAGATCAATAAAAATTAAAGAACTTAAATAAGATTCAAACCCTAAATACTCATTTATGGCAAACACAAGACGCAACTTCATTAAACAATCTGCAAAAGCTGCCGCGGGTACTTATATAGCCAGTTTTGGTTTTAATGCAAAAAGCTATGCTCGCATTATTGGTGCAAATGATAGGGTTCGGGTAGGTGTTGTTGGATTTTCAGATAGACATCGTAGTTCCCATATTCCACCTTTTATGCAGTATTACAAAGAGATGAATTTTGACTTAGTTTCTGTTTCTGATATTTGGAAAAAAAGAAGAGAGGAAGGATCTGCCTATTTGAAATCTAAAATGGGCCATGATATTAATGCTTATCGAAATAATGAAGAACTGTATGCCTCAAAAACCTGTGATGCTGTTTTTATAAGTACCGCAGATTTTCAACATGCATTGCATACCATTGAGGCAGTAAAAGCCGGTATGGACGTCTATTGCGAAAAACCATTTGCTGAAACGATGGCAGACAACCGTGCGGCTTTAAAAGCAGTAAAAGCATCTAAAAGTATTGTACAAATTGGGTCTCAGAGAAGAAGTGGTGCAAATTATGCTGCAGCTGCAGACTTTATACAATCGGGAAAATTCGGACCCATTACCATGGTTGAACTAACCTGGAATGTGAATCAGCCTGGTAGATGGAGAAGGCCCGATCTGGTGGCACAATGCAAAGAGGAAGACCTTGATTGGAAACGTTTTTTAATGAACCGCCCTTTTGAAAGTTTTGATCCAAGAAAGTATTTAGAATATCGACTATTCTGGCCCTATTCATCCGGAATGCCTGGTCAATGGATGAGCCATCAAATTGATACTGTAAATTGGTTTAGTGGATTAGCACATCCCAGAAGTGTAACAGCTAATGGTGGTATTTATCAATGGAAGGATGGAAGAAAAAATTGGGATACTACAACAGCTGTTTTTGAATATGGTCCTGTAAATGATCCTAATACAGGATTTCAAGTGGTGTTTATGAGTAGAATGCATAACGGAGATGAAAACCCAAGTGAAGTTTATTATAGTAATGGAGGGGAATTAAATTTAATTACTAATAAAGTTTCTCCAAAGGGTGGGTTGAGAGCAAGTGCTGCTTCTGTAATGAAAATGCAAGCAAATTTATTACCAGAGATAAGCTTATCAGAGTATATAAAAGTAGAGGCTGGGGCTAATACCGGTGGCGATGTCTTAACTACTGCGCACGTAAAAAACTGGATGGATTGTATTCGAAGTAGAAAGCAACCCAATGCTCCAGTAGAAGCTGGATATAATCATTCAATTGCCACCATAATGTCAAACGCAGCATGCAGAACAGGACAGAAAGTTACTTTCGATGAAAAAACACAAGAAGTAATGGCAGGAGGTAAAATATTTAAATATTTAGGATTAGGTATTATAAACGCAAAGT
>JANYEA010000146.1 GCA_025363385.1 Bacteroidota bacterium
TTGTAATGATGGTGGATGTGCTTAAAGGAGTTGTGGCCACTTCACTTTATATTCTACTACCTTACTATTTAACCGATGAGTGGGATCGTACCAATTTTATGATTGGGTTGGGTCTGGCTTCCGTAATCGGACATATATTTCCTATTTGGGCCAATTTTAAAGGAGGCAAAGGGGTTGCTACTTTATTAGGAATGGCAGTTGCCATTCAACCGCTGGTAGCAGTTTGCTGCATAGGTGTTTTCTTAATAGTACTCTATCTTACTCGTTTTGTGTCGCTCAGCTCTATATTAGCAGGAGTATCTTTTATGGTATTCATCCTATTTATTTTTAATGAGAAAGAAACCCTCTATCGAATTTTTGCGGTGCTTGTGGCATTAATGGTGGTGCTTACCCATCAAAAAAATATAGGTAGAATCCTAAAGGGAACAGAAAGTAAGGTTCCCATCTTTAAAAGCCGAGATCGCAGAAGGCAAAAACGCAAAGAAGACTAATGTCCTGCCCTTTTTGATTGATATTCCCGCAGAACAATTTATTCAATTTATTTTTAATTTGACCTCTTGCAAGAAGTTGCATTATTTTATATTATAATGTGATAGTGCTATCAAGGAAAATAGACAGTCTATTTTTAGATTATTTCCAATTATATAGCGTTAATATGCAGGATTTTGCTTGAATTTTTCGTAACTTCGCTGTCCCTATTGATCACCTAAATTTCTTTTTAGGCATGTCCAATCAAAATGTATTTGAAAAGTTACAGTTAAAAGACGAGAAAAACCTGTTGATTCAGGGAATTCCATCTTCTATTGAGAAGCAATTTGCAAAGATGGCCTACGCGAAAAACGTAACCCCTTTGTTAAAAAGTAAGAAGGTAGATTTTGCATTGATTTTTGCTTTGAGTCAGCAACAATTGAATCAGATTCTTCGTGAAGTGTTTCCCGCATTGCGTGAAGACAGCAAGCTTTGGGTTGCCTATCCAAAAGCAACCAGTAAGATTGTGAGTGATCTAAATCGCGATTGCAGCTGGGAATTGCTCACCAAGCACGAATATGAATCCGTTCGGCAGGTTGCTATCGATAATGTTTGGACTGCCATACGATTCAAGAAATTGGATCAAATTCCAAATCGCGACCGCAGTTTTTCAGAGATCAAAAACCCTGAAATAAATGGCATTGATTTTGAAAAAAGATTAGTGGTTCCACCTGCAGAATTGGGAAGTATGTTTTTGAAACATAAAGAGGCCCAACAATTTTTCACTTCACTCTCTTTTACCAATCAAAAGGAATATGTGAGCTGGATCGAAGCTGCTAAAAAAGAAGATACCCGCAAACGCAGATTAGAAACTGCATTGGAGAAATTATTAGCAGGTAAGAAAAACCCAACAGAGAAATAACGGTTTACTATACTTATAAAAAAAGGCTTCATCGAAAGATGGAGCCTTTTTTTATAATGCCCCAGCTTGAAAGCTGGGTTTGCACTAGTTCATTTCTATCTTTTCTCTTATCCAACTTTCTATTCTCTATTTACTTTAAAATAACCGTGCCTAGTTGCTTGGTAATTTCTCTCTCAATGGTTTTTAAGTGCTGGTGTAATTCTACAAGTCGAATCTGCTCTTCAATGGGTGCATTTTCCATGTCCCTCTGATTTTCTTCAAACATTTTTTTCAGTTTGCGCAGCTTATAATAGTTGATACTCATTAGTACGTCTTGGCGACTAACATCTCTATTCAAAATATTCATTCCTTCCATTTTCTTATCCCACTGTGTGCTCAGTTCATGTGCCTGCATGCTAAGTTGTATCACAAGATTTCTAACGGATTCATTACTATGGTACAACATGGTTTTTGTATTTGGTTGCAAGCCATCTACAAACATTTTTTTGTACTCATCAAAAAGCGCTTCTAGTTCTGGATTGTCAAAATGAAATTGATCCAATTCTTGAAAAATATATTCAGCCATTGAAATTTCTTCGTCCCATTTCAATAAGCCATATTCCAATAAAGCCCTCAACACATTTTTTTCATGCGCTTCGTCTTTATTAAAAAGCAATTGCGAATCATCTAAAACGTCTTCTGGTTGAGCTGCAGCAGATTTTTGTTCTGCAAGCAAATCTTCTGATGCTTGCTTCTTTTCATCCTTTGAAACCTTATCTCTTTTTAATTTATTTACAAGATGGGTTAGGCCTGTTTCATCAATTTTAAGCAAATGAGCAGATTGCCTGATATAATCTTGTTGACGGGTAAAGTCTTCTGCTTTATTTAATTTACTGATCGTTTCTGCAACCTGATTTACAACGATACTTTTTTTAGAAACATCATTGCCCGCTTCTTTAAGCATTACTTCCAATTGAAAAAGAATGAAATCTTTTTTATTGAGTGCAATGAATTCATTAAATGCAGTAACCCCCACTTTGTTTACATAACTATCAGGATCTTCTTTGTCGGGAATCAGTACCAACTTTACGTTCAGCCCTTCTTCAAGTGCCATATCCAATCCCCTTAAAGCCGCTTTAATTCCCGCACTATCTCCATCGTAAATGATGGTGAGGTTTGAAGTATATTTTTTAATCAGTCTTAATTGATCGGCAGTTAAAGAAGTACCTCCACTTGCTACTACGTTTTCAATTCCTGCCTGATGCAGACTTACCACATCGGTGTAACCTTCCACTAATAAGCATTCATTTGCTTTATCGATGGCTTGTCTTGCAAAATAAGATCCATATAAAATTTTACTTTTTGAATAGAGCTCATTTTCAGGGGTATTGATATATTTAGGTGCACGATCTGCCTTTCCAATTACCCTGGCTCCGAATCCAATTACTTTACCAGAATTATTATGTATGGGAAAAATAATTCTACCCCTATAATTATCTGCTAATTCGTTATTAGTTCTTAGTGCAACCAAACCAGTTTTAGGAAGAATTTCAGCGTTGAACTGATTTTCCAGCAAGGCTTTTGTTAGCGCATCTTTACTATCTGGACTATACCCAATTTGAAATTTTTGGATAATGGTTTCTCTGAATCCTCTTTCCTGTAAATATGAAAGGGCAACATTTTTTCCTTCTTCAGTTTCCGTTAATTGCGTTGAAAAATATTTTTGAGCAAAGTGATTGATCGCGAATAAACTATCAGCGGTTTGGTTGATAAGTTTTTGCTCAGGACTTGATTCGGTTTCTTCAATTTCAATATTATACCTGTTGGCTAACCATTTTAAGGCTTCCACATAACTATACTTCTCATGCTCCATTATGAAGCCAATGCTATTGCCACTTTTGCCGCATCCAAAACATTTATAAATTTCTTTCGCTGGAGAAACGGTAAAAGACGGACTCTTCTCATTGTGAAACGGACAAAGCCCCAAGTAATTGGTGCCCCTTTTTTTCAACTTTACAAATTCGCCTACTACATCTAGTATGTCGATATGATTGGTGATTTGCTGTATTGTATTGGGCGAGATCATGGTTGCGAAATTAAAAGATTCGTGGGCAGCCCACAATTTAATTCAGGTCCAACTATTTAGAAATGATTTAAAATATAGCACATAAAAAAGGAAATAATTCAGATAAAAATTAATCCGGATTATTATTAAATTCCATATCATCGCTGTCTAATAAATCCCTTTCTATTTCTTCCATCTGAACAATATCCCATGCTTCACTTTCTGTAGGTGTACAGTTCAGAAAATCGAGTAGCTCCATTTTTTCAAAAACCAATTCAACTGATTCTGATAAAGTACAGATCACAAATGAGGCACTTTTCTCATAAAATTGTTGTTGCAATTCTGCAATTTGTAGGGCAGCGGCTTCTTCCATTTGAGTTACCTGCTCCATTTGCAACACTACATTTCTGACGGGTCTTTCTAACTGGATTAGACAGGTTTTAACAATTTCTGCTGCTATATTGACAGTTAAATCTGTTAATATCGGGGTTACAACAGTAAATTTCTCCTTGGTATCAATTTTGAGTTCCATATTAAATAATTCATTAACAATCTGTGCATAAATGGCACGCAACTTCACTCAAAAATATTCGTTTTAATTGTATAAATCCAATTTTGATTATGGATAATAATTTTTCAGCACAAGTAAAAGAGATCATTTCCTTTAGCAGGGAAGAGGCATTGCGTTTAGGGAACGACTTTATTGGAACAGAACATCTCTTGTTGGGTTTGATACGTGATGGCGATAATACTGCTATCAAAGTGCTCAAACAACTCAATATAGACTTGTATGAACTTCGGAAGGAAGTAGAACTAGCCGTAAAAGATAAAACGGGTAAGAATATTGCCAATATCAATAGCCTTCCGTTAACCAAACAAGCCGAAAAGGTAATTCGGGTTACGGTATTAGAAGCCAAGGCTTTAAAGAGCCCCTTGGTTGAAACCGAACACCTGATGCTTAGTATTCTCAAAAACAAAGAAAATATTGCCACTCAAATTTTAAATCAGTTTGATGTAGATTACGATCTTTTTCGTAACGAATTAGGAATGGTTGGGTCTACCAATCCTAATCCCAGAAGCGAATTTTCTGATGAAAACGAAGACGAGTTCGATGAAGAGAAAAGAAGTGCAGGCTACCAACAACAAAAAGGAGGCAAGGCAGTTCCAGGAGCAAAAAGCAAAACACCGGTACTCGATAATTTTGGAAGAGATATTACCAAACTCGCGGAGAGTGGTACACTTGATCCCATTGTTGGAAGAGAATCTGAAATCGAACGTGTGAGCCAGATTCTTAGTCGCCGTAAAAAGAATAATCCTATACTAATCGGAGAACCGGGTGTGGGTAAGACTGCTATTGTGGAAGGGCTTGCCCTGCGCATTGTTCAACGCAAAGTAAGTCGTGTACTTTTTGATAAACGCGTGATTAGTTTAGACCTTGCTGCATTAGTAGCAGGAACAAAATACCGTGGTCAGTTCGAAGAGCGCATGAAAGCCATCATGAATGAATTAGAGAAGAACAGAGATGTGATTCTTTTCATTGATGAGATTCATACTATTGTGGGTGCTGGAGGTGCGAGTGGATCTTTAGACGCGTCAAATATTTTCAAACCTGCACTTGCCCGGGGAGAACTCCAATGTATTGGTGCATCTACTTTAGACGAATACCGTATGCACATTGAAAAAGATGGTGCATTGGATCGTCGTTTTCAGAAAGTGTTGATTGAACCACCAAGTGTGGATGAGACCATCATGATCTTGAATAATATCAAATCGAAATACGAAGATTTCCATAATGTTACGTATAACGATGAGGCCATTGAAGCTTGCGTGAAATTGAGCGACCGATACATGACAGATCGTTTGTTGCCAGATAAAGCAATCGATGTATTGGATGAAGTGGGAGCAAGGGTTCACTTGAAGAATATTAATGTGCCGGAAGAGATTGTGGAACTGGAGAAAAAAATTGAAGACGTTAAGAACGAAAAGAATAAAGTGGTGAAGAGTCAGCGCTTTGAAGAAGCTGCAGCACTTCGCGACACAGAAAAGAAATTGGGCGAGGAGCTTGAAAAAGCAAAAGGCATTTGGGAGGAAGAAAGTAAAAACAAACGTTACCCGATTAGTGAAGAACATATTGCCGAAGTGGTGAGTATGATGACGGGAATACCAGTGAAACGCATGGTTCAGGCAGAAACTGAAAAGTTACGCAAGATGAGCGAAGACATGCGCGATATGGTGATCGGTCAGGATGAAGCCATCGTAAAAGTGGTAAAAGCCATTCAAAGAAATCGGGTAGGTTTAAAAGATCCTAAAAAACCTATTGGTACTTTCATTTTCCTTGGTCCAACCGGAGTAGGTAAAACTGAGTTAGCTCGTTCACTTGCCCGTTATATGTTTGATTCAGAAGATGCGTTAATTCGTATTGACATGAGTGAATACATGGAAAAATTTACGGTGAGTCGATTAATAGGCGCCCCTCCAGGATATGTAGGATATGAGGAAGGCGGTCAGTTAACAGAAAAAGTTCGTCGTAAACCCTATTGTGTAATCTTATTAGATGAGATTGAAAAAGCGCATCCTGATATTTACAATATTTTATTGCAGGTATTGGATGATGGTCAGTTAACGGACGGATTAGGCAGAAAAATCGATTTCAAAAACACACTCATTATCATGACTTCCAATATTGGTGTTCGCCAATTGAAAGAGTTTGGAGATGGTGTTGGATTTGCAACTGCAACAAGGGTACAGAATGCAGAAGATAATAACAAAGCGGTAATTGAAAAAGCGCTTAAACGTACATTCTCACCGGAATTTTTGAATCGTATAGACGATGTAATCATATTCAATGCATTGAGTAAAGAAAACATTTTCAATATCATCGATATCTTAATGAAAGGGGTTACCAAGCGTTTGCAAAACTTAGGCTTCTCGATGGAATTAACTTTGGAAGCGAAAGAATTCATCGCAGATAAAGGTTATGATGCACAGTTTGGTGCAAGGCCATTGCATAGAGCACTTCAGAAGTATCTCGAGGATCCTTTAGCCGAAGAAATTTTAAACATGAACGTAAAAGCCGGTGATAAATTAATCGCAGATCTGGATAAGGAAAATGGAAAAATAAAATTCATCTACCAGCCGAATGTGGAAGAACCCAAAACCTCAGAAGCGTAGGATAAATCAAAAATTAAAAATAAAAGCGGGTTGTCTTTATAAGGCAACCCGCTTTATTTTATACTTGTTTTTTGACTTTTGAATTACTGAATATCCCAAGCCAAAGCAGATGCCCCCAAAATTGCTGCGTCTGATTCTTTTAAGTGACTAACCAGAATCTTTACTTTGTTTTGGAATACTTGTATCAGGTTAGCTTCCATACTCTCTCTGGTAGGCTTTAAAATGAGATCTCCAGCCTTAGTAAGGCCGCCAAAGAGTACAATGGCAGACGGACTAGAGAACATCACAAAATTCGCTAAAGCCAAGCCAAGAATTTTTCCTGTGAAATCAAAAATATCTTTTGCTAATTGATCTCCTGCCATGGCAGCTTCATACACTTTTTTAGAATCGAGCTGCTCTTTAGGTACTTCACGTAACAAACTAGGCGTATCAGAGTTTTCTAATAATTCAATGGCTGTATTTCTAACACCGGTGGCAGAAGCATAACTTTCCAAAGAACCTTTTTTACCTGTGCCTTCATGATAACGACCATCCGGAATTACTATTACATGTCCTAATTCACCAGCGAATCCGTCATGGCCATAAATCAAATTGCCATTGGCAACAATACCACTACCTACACCCGTTCCAAGTGTGATCATGATAAAGTCGTTCAGGTCTTTCGCAGCACCATACTTCATTTCACCCAAAGCTGCTGCATTCGCATCATTGGTTATTACAACTGGCAATTTAAATTCGTCCTGAATCAATCTGGCCAAAGGAATAATTCCTTTCCAGGGTAAATTAGGGGCATATTCGATAGTACCTGTATAAAAATTACCATTAGGAGCACCCACGCCAATTCCACGAATCCTTCCAATTCCGCCCACATTATCTATTAATGGTTGAACGTTTTTATGAAGTGCTTCAATGAATTCTTCAATGGTTTCATAACCCCGGGTCGACATGTCGCTCGAGAAAAGTACATTGCCTTCTCTGTCTACAATACCAAATTTTGTTCCGGTTCCACCAATATCAATACCTATTGCAAGTTGTTCCAAAGAGGAATTAGTGATTGCCATTTTTATAAATAATTAAATGAAAAATTAATGCCCCCCACCGCTGGTTTTTATATCATAGTCAATACCCTGTAATTTCAAAATTGCTTTTACACGAATAGCGTAGAAAGCCAAATAAGCAAAACACAAAGCACCTACAATATAACTGTACTGAATGCCCAGAATCTTATCGTCTGCTACCCATCCTTGTAAAGCAGCAATTACGCCACCACCCATGATCATCATAATTAATAAACTACTTCCCTGGTTGGTATGTTTACCTAAACCAGCAACAGCTAATGTAAAAATACAAGGCCATAAAGTACTACAGAATAACCCAACACTAATAAATGCAAATACACTTATCATGCCGGTTGTTAGCATTCCAATGATCATAGATACGATGCCTAATCCAGAGAAAATAAGCAACATTCTAGCAGGACTACCTTTACTTGTGATATTTCCAATGATCATTGCAACTATTACTACTGCATACACATAGAAACTACTCATATCATGTTGTGCAATGGTATTTACAATTAAGAAAACTGCAAATGCTAAATATGGCATTACAAAAGCAAGTATCTTTTCTTTACTCTGGCTTACGCCAAAAGCTCCCACTGAGTTAGTCCATCTTCCAATCATTAAACTTGCCCAATACAAACAGATAAAATTGCACCTTATATCTC
>JANYEA010000157.1 GCA_025363385.1 Bacteroidota bacterium
GTTAAAGTATATGTACTCCTTCTATTTTAGACTTAAATATTACAAGTTTTACCTGCTGTATAGATTTTTTTGCAATGGTCATGGCAGGTTGGTGGTGATTGGATTGGTAATTTTCAATATTCTTCAGTGAAACATGCTTAGACTCATGTCTGAATGATGAAAAAACAATTGGCATTCCAAAATAAAATGCAGAAAGAGACCAGTGTGCATCTAGATGCCAGTTCAAGGCAGTGAAATCCATCATTCCTTTGTACAAATTAAAAATTGTTGTTTTATTCTCTTTTATGTCAATGGACAATTGGTCCCACTGGTCAGTTGTTAATTGTGGGGATAGCAGTTTTGCTATATTTTGACAATGATCCCTCCCTTTCTATCAGGAATATCAATGAAAAAATACTTACATGCAGGAGAAGTATACACTGTGAACAAGCCCCTCTAAAACTATGCATGCAATTTTGGAGAAGGCATAATAATCCTGCCCTGATTTAATTAGAAAAATCAATGTAAATACCATTCCAAAGGGATTTGTGGTATTGAATTTTTTTGATTCTTCTTCTGTTTTCAGAATGTGGAATCTGTTTCAGGCGGATCTCCAATTTTTTCAAATTGTTGTATGACATTGTGTTCAGAAGAAATTCCAAATGATAGTGCAGCCTAGGAAGAACTAATACATTTTGTTTTTGATGTTGTAATGACAGTTAAATACCTTCCTAAAAGTTCTGCATGGAGTATCTCATATGGAGATTGTAGCCATGGTTCAAAGTTTGTTAACCTGACCAAAGGTGTAACTAATGGCTGATTATTGGTAAACTTCAAACCAATTTTTTTAAAACATTTTTCCTTTCCAGTTTCGGTTGTTTGTAGCATGCTGACATCTATTATTCTTTGCATTTTATTTTGGGTCCTTAAAAAATGGGTAGAGTTGCTGTCCATAAATTTATCTCTTTTGGTGAAACACATTCTGCATGGCGAAATTGCATTGTGGCCACGCATTCCCAAAACTGAAGAGAGGGCTGGTATATCTCCTGAAAAAAAACAAACTTCTATGAAAAACACCACATTTCCAGAGGAAAGTTCAACAATTTTGCCACTGTTTTCTGAAGAAGTTTAGGATAATGTAATGAAAAAATACCAAAGCTATACTGAAGTACATCTGTTACAAACACATCCAGCACTGTGAACATGTCAAATTCCTTTGGGAACACACTCTGGGAGATCTTTAGCACAAATACAACAAAAATACCATTACAATTCTGTTTCCTTGTTCATGAAAATATTCAAGGTTAAAATTCATTATTTCACAGTAAAGTGGCCAAAGAGAAACTTTTCTGGAACATTTCATGCCATCGGTATTAATTGCAATTGCCAACGGAATTTTTGGCAGGTGGTTATGTGTGTTGTTGTTGTTGTTCTACACAAGATGAGGGTGATATCCCGAGTGTGAATTTTTTACCTTCCAATGTGCAAATCTGGTTATAAACTCTTTAAACCACCTACCATTGCAGAAGGTGCTGGTCAAAGCTGGATCATGATTTGATATTTCTGTAACAAGTTTCAAATTTTCTACTCTATTAAATATAATTGTAAGATGTTTCTCAATTGAGTAGTATGGAATTTGAATTCCTAAAACATTGGTATGGTACAATTGTGTGGGTGCTTATGTTAATACCTTGGTGTGTTATAAATACTGGTGGGGGTGTTTGAATTTGACTGGACTGTTCCAAATATCTTTCTAGATAAACTACCGAGTGGTCATGCATTTTTTGGTATTCCAAACACCCACAGGTAAGTTGCTTCATTGCTGCTGCACTTATACTATTCTCAAGTTGCCACTGAAAAAGAAACAATTCAAATGATTTTACAGGGCCGCAGTTCATTTCAATGTCTGCATCAGTCACTGTAAAGTTACTTTGTGGGATGTGCTCAATTGTTTCATTGTTATTTGTAATCTGCACCGTATTATTTTTTGCATTGTTGCAATGTCCAATGTGGGAGTAATACTCTCTTGCTCTAGCAAACAGTCTTTCGCATATTGTACACTGATGTGGCATTTGTCAGTCCGACAGAAATTCAACATTTTTCAATGCAACACCAATCAGGTCCAATCACAAGAAGAAAACAGATTAATATTTACACAAGAATGTCCGAAGGGGCTGTGGACATTCCTAGAGCTCAAAGTTTTCCTCCAGATGAAGGCAACCATGAGCGTGATGGCTCTTCAAATGTAATGTTTGGACACTTCCAAATTAATCCCACTTGTATCCAATCGCGCTGTGCGCATGTAGGTAAATGTGTCACATCGTTGAAATTTAAAAATCCAAATACTTCCTTAACTGTTGTTTGTAAATGGCGGTCTTGGTACGCAACTACCCCTAAAAAAAGGCAACTGTCAAGTTTGTATTCCTTGTTTTTTTGTACTTTTTTAGGTTCTTCTCCCAGCCCAAACCCTTCTCAAAAGCGCCAGAAAAGTGAGTCGTTTTTCCTTTTTCAACATTGTAGTCCGACAAAACAGGGAAACAGATCAACCACTGCCAAGTACTCAGCAAGCTGGTGCCACTTCTGACCAAAATGAATCGTCTCTTTGCACACATTCAGGTTTAAATTTTAAATACATAGCTTACAAAGGAAGGATATGATGGGTACAACTCCCATTTATTAGGAACTGAACAATTCAATAATAGACAGCAAAATAGTTCCCAATGTACATTTTCTGTTGTGCTAATAATAATTTTAGTACAAAATAATTCACTATCTTCTCAGTACAGCACTAATTTTGACCCACAAGATATGGAGCAACAATGTGAGCCACAAACAGGTTGTTTCCCAAAATAATTCACTTATAACTCAGATGCCTTTGATGAGATTGAATCTCTAATTTCATCTCCCAGTAGCTCAGGTTTACATCTTTATTATTTCAATGCTGATATGTAGTGCAAAGAAATCAGCCAGGCATTCCAGATTTTTTTGCAAATCAATTTCAACCGCATCATCAAGTGCAGCAGCGGCAAATACAGAGGCCACAGCAGCAGCACCCACAAAAACAACAACCTAGGCAACAACAGTGGGCACATCAGAACAGCAGTACTTTTGCAAGTGCAGGTTTTTTTTTTACCAAATACAATAAATAACATGAAAAGGTGGCAGTCCCAAACCAAGAACGCCAACTAAACGGAATCTCTCAAATGACCAGGGCATGTTACAACTCATTTTATAATTTGATAGGAAATTATTTGAGTGAGAATGAAGGTTTATTGTTTTTGTTACCATAACCATTTGCAGAAGAATTTGGCCTTCAAACAGTCAATTCCCTTGAAAATAGGATGCATGCCAACAATTTCCCAAATACCTCCCAAAATTTGAATATGAGGAATCCACAGCCAAGTACCATAGGTATTACTTGTTGTTGACTCAGAATAATCTCCAAGGAAATAACAACATTCAATTTTCCCCAGGTTTTGTAATTTTGCTACCATAATTTTTTCAGAAAATAACCGGACAGCCAAGGAGGCGGATCCACTTAACTCCCTACAATTGCTGGTATTTAAATATTTTTTGTTTCTATTTCTTCAAGAAAACAGATGTGCAAGATTTAAAAGTGCAACTTGGACAGCTGGTGTCTTTGGTACAAAGTCAAAATCAAATACAAAATTCAAAATTTGTAGAGGATAAAGCACTCCTGGTTTGATGATTATTATTTTCCTAAGTCTTTAAGAAAACAGTTCAGGCAAAAGCTGCCCAATTTTTTTTTAGTACAGCTAATTATGCCAAAATAGATCTTGACAACTACATCTCCTCTGTGTGTAGAAATATTTGAAGTAAATTAACTATCTAAGGAATGTTTGACAAATATTCAAAATACACAACATAGGGACTATTATTTGTCAAAAGTATGGTGTCAATTCTCTGCAACTAAATACTCTCCAATCCATTAACACCTTAGGCATCTACTTACATTAATGGGACATGTATTTCTGGTATCCAAAAGGAAGCAAGAACCCTCATTCTGATGAACTTAAATGAGGCAGAAGTTTTTGCACATGTTAGGGATAAAACACTGACAAGATGGTGTGTAAAAGTTGTTTTTTTCTGGTTGTTTGTGTATGTAGTGCCATGTGTAGACCACCAGCACCTATCAACACACCAACACCAATCAACCAATCAACAGTCAACCAACCAACATTGATCAACCAACTCCAATCAAACAACCAACTGCAATAAACCAAACAACTCCAATCAACCAACCAACGCCAATCAACCAATGTGCCAGCAGCGATCCACACACCAACGCGAATCAACCAACCAACTCCAATCAACCGACGTGCCAGTGCAGATCAACACACCAACGCCATTCACACCAACGAGAATCAACCAACCAACTCCAATCAACCAAAGCGCCAGTGCCAATCAACACCAAAGCCATTCA
>JANYEA010000010.1 GCA_025363385.1 Bacteroidota bacterium
TTATACGGTAGGGCAGTAGAGCTAATCAATGACCAGCAATATATACCAGCCGATTCATTACTTTCTATTTTAATGGCAACTCCCAATAATTCGCAACAATTAGCTTTAAGTTGTTTTTGGAGAGGTGAAATTGCTTATCGATCTGATAAATTAGATGATGCAATTGTTTATTTTTCTAATTATTTTAAAACGCCCAAAAATAGCGGTCAGGCATCTAATTCAAATGCCCATTATAGCCTTGCTTATGCCTACCTAAAGAAAGAAAATTATGCATTAGCAAAAGAACATTTTGATCAGGTAGCCAGTTTTATTAATTCGAATAGTTCTTCTCTGCAACAAGATGCTTATTTGCGTTCTGCTGATTGCGACTTCATGAAAAAGGATTTTAAGCAATCATTGAAAAAATATGAGCAGGTAATTAATATGCAACTTCCTGCCATTGATTATGCGTTGTTTCAAAAAGCAATCATCGCAGGTGCCATGAATAATCCTACCGAGAAAATTAATTTGCTTCAAAACCTTATTGGAAGGTATTCTAACTCAAGTCTAGTTATAGATGCACAATTAGAATTAGCTAACACCTATTTATCGAATGAGAATTATGCTGCTGCTATTATTCCACTTGAAAAAATTTTAGAACAAAAAAAAGCAGAATCCTATTTGCCTCTAGTGTACTTGAAATTAGGGGTAGCTAATTTCAACATGGAAAAAAATCAGGAATCACTTAATTATTTTAAACAGCTGGTTAGCAGTTATCCCAATAGTCAGGAAAGTTCAGAAGCTATTGAGTATATCAGAACATTATTTGTAGCCCGTCAACAGGCTGGAGATTATGTAAGTTTTATGAAGCAAAATGGAATTGATGTTTCAGTAAATGAAGCTGATTCACTTAGTTATAAATCGGCTGTACTTCGTTTTGAAGCAAAAGATTTAATTGCTGCAAAGCACGGGTTTATTGAGTATATCAAAGATTTTCCAGACGGGAAATATTTCATCGAAGCCAATTATTTTACAGCTGAGATACTATTTCAAAATAAAGAAAATGTAAAGGCAGTTGATTACTATCTAGCAATTGCTGATAGGTCGCCAAATAAATATGCTGAAAGAAGTTGCCTGCAAGCGGCAAGAATATATTTCTTTGACCTGAAAGATTATTCAAAAGCATCTTCCTATTATTCGAAACTGAAATCAATTGCAACACAACAGGAGAACAGGTTAGAATCGATGCGAGGGTTACTGCGATGTCAATTTAAAACTCAACAATGGACCGAGGCCGCTCCCAATGCAAAAGAGCTATTAAAGGAAAAGGGAATTGCTAACGATGATCTGATGATGGCCAATATGGTACTTGCAAAAAACTACCAGTCAGGAAATAATTTAGATCAGGCAATACTTAATTATAAACAAGTAATTGCTGCTGGAAGAACAGAATATGCTGCAGAATCGCAATATCGATTAGCTGAAATCCAATTCCAACAAAAGCAATTATCTGTAGCTGAAAAATCTGCATTTGAAGTTATTAAAAAATGGGGTTCCTACGATTTTTGGGTTGCCAAAAGTTATGTGTTGTTAGGAGATATTTATTTTGAACAAAAAGACTTATTCAATGCCGAAGCCACTTTTAAAAGTATTGTAGAGAATAGCAATAATTTAGTCATCAAAAAAGAAGCTCAGACCAAATTGGATACAGTTATTTTAGAAAAAAATAAGATAAATAAAATTGAACAACAGTAAATCAGCAAATATGTATTCTTTTAAAAAATTATGCTTTATTCTGTTGTTATTGATTGCTTGCTTTAATGTGGCAGAAGCAAAAAAACAAAAGAAGAAAAAAAGTACTGAAAACAGTCAGTCAAAAAAGAAATTATCTACTTCAAGAACTGTAAAAAAGAAATCTCAGAAAGAGCCGCCTGAAATTAAAACTGTAGCATTGCCAATTAGCAAAATTGAAAGGTCTTCTTTAAGCGATACTAGTAATCCTAGGGAAGTTATTATTACTTCAGCTTTTAAACCTTCTCTTAAAACTGCAGCGAAAATTAATTTTACTGCTGCATCTTTGCTAGCCGATACCAATAAGTTGTCTGTGAATTATAAAATACCTTCACAAAACCTATTTTTTTCGTATCAGCCGGTACCCATTAAACCCATAGCATTGGGTATCGACTCTGTTGCATCCTGGCAAAACGAACACTTTGTAAAACTGGGGTTTGGAAACTTTAGTAGCCCTTTTGCAGAAGTAGGATTTTCATTTGGTGATCGAAATAGCTCGAGTATTGCAATTCATGCAAGTCATATTTCCTCAAAAGGCAATTTAGATTTTCAACAATTCAGTAAAACTGGGTTTGATGTTTTATCGATATTCAATACACAATCAGAACATGAATGGACTGCAAAAGCCTTCTACAATTCTAATACCCAATATTTCTATGGGATTCAACCTTCTAATCCTGTCTTAACTAAGAACGATTTGCTTCAAAGGTTTCACTTAGTGGGTTTAGAACTCGGTGTTCAAAATAAACAAACCGGTAATTATGGATTAATTTATCATCCTCAAATTTTTGTAAATTATTTTGTTGATAATAGAAAAGCCTCTGAGGTAAATTTGATTGCAAAATTACCTTTTACTAAGTCATTTAGTAGTTTGTATGCGTTTAAAATGGGGATTACCGCAGATATTGCCAATTACCAGGCCCCATTAATTTCAAATACAATTAAAATAAATAACAATTTATTTTTTATTGATCCAACAGTACAATTCAAAACCCCAAATTTCAAGTTGAATCTGGGTATTCAACCTTCATGGGATAATAACCAGTTTTCACTTTTACCTAATATAACTGCCGAGGCAAAAATTAAAGAAACTGGTTTGAATGCCGAATTAGGTTGGGTGGGTTATTTTCAAAAAAATAGTTATCGTTCTTTAGCCGGGTTTAATCCATGGATACAAACACCCACTACTATCTTAAATACAAGAATCTCTGAGCAATATATTGGTATTAAAGGGTCGTCTGGAAATCATTTAACTTATCAAGCCAGACTTTCACTGATGCAATTATACAACCAAGCACTATTTGTAAACAATTATACTGATGGGAGAAGTTTTGATATTTTGTTTGACCCCAAAATTCAAAACCTACGCATTCATGGAGAGCTTGGATACCATATTCAGGAAAAATTTTCTTTTATTGGAGCGATTAATTTGAACGAGTATACGAACCTGGCTACCTATGATAAGGCGTATGGATTAACACCCATGGAGTTAACTGGAACTTTAAAATGGAAAATCAGTAAAGATTTACAAGTAAAGGCAGATGCCTTTTTTAGAGATGGTTCGAATTATCAGAATAAATTATTGCAAAGCCAAAAATTAAATCCTGCCGCAGATCTGAATCTAGGAGCGGAATTCTCGGTTTTACCCCAATTAAATCTCTGGATACAAATGAATAATTTATTTAATAATAAATACCAACGTTGGAACCAATATGAAGTTCTAGGCTTTAATGTTTTGGGAGGAGTTGTATATTCGTTTAAGTAAATCGTTTTTCATGCAAGATTATTTATTCAAATACTTGGTTTTACATAAAAATCTGTGCATTCCAAAAGTAGGTGTTTTTAATATCGAAAACCTTAGTGCTCAGGTAGATGGAACCAATAATTTATTGTATCCACCTTCTCAGGTTATTCGATTTAAACAAGAAATGGTAAACCCAGATCGTAACTTTTACGATTTTCTAGTTACTGAATCTGGTTTAGAATTAGTTGATGTGATTAAGCAAATACAACAATTTGCGCAAAAAGTTCTCACGGAAGCGCAAGATGCAAAAGGTGCTGTATTGGAAGGAATCGGTACCCTTAAAAAAGAACATTCGGGGCACTTATTGTTCTTTTCTGAACGACCTTTAGAATATTTATTTCCGCAGGTTACAATTGAAAAAGCCATTTCTTTGGCTAAGTCGGCCAATATGAAACAGGCTGCATTTAAAGGACAGGAATTAGAAGGGGATGAGCTAAGAGAATTTTTAGGACAGGCAAATGATGTGGAAGGTGGCGATAATTGGTGGGTCTATGCACTTGGTTTGCTTTTATTAGGCATCGGAGCATTATTATTTTATTACGTTTAATACCTTACTAATTGTTGTAGAATCACATGATGAACGATTTCCCTATCCATTATACAGATTGCCTGGTTTGTAATTCAAAAGAAATACAAAAGGTTTTAGATATACAAGATTATACTGTAAGTAAAGACTTTTTTGAAGTTTGGCATTGTAATCAATGTACATTCAGATTTACCCAAAATATACCTTCAGCAGTTAATATTGGGCCCTACTATCAATCTGCTAGCTATATTTCACATTCAGATACTCAGGAAGGATTTATTCATAAATGTTATCACCTGGTTAGAAGCTATACATTACAGGTAAAGCAAAAATTAATTCAAAAAACAACTGGTAAAAAGACAGGAGATTTATTGGATGTAGGTGCGGGAACTGGTGCATTCTCCAAAACGATGAAGAATGCTGGCTGGTTAGTAACTGCATTGGAGCCAGATGAAACAGCAAGACAAAATGCACTGGAAAAAAACGGACTAGCATTATTATCCCCTGATCAGTTATATCAATGTAAACCAGATTCTTTTGATGCAATTACTATGTGGCATGTTTTAGAGCATGTACATGACCTTCATGGTTATCTTAACATGTTTCATACTATATTAAGGCAAAATGGGAGACTGGTCATTGCTGTTCCTAATTATACAAGCTATGATGCTAGTAAATACCAGTCATTTTGGGCAGCATATGATGTTCCAAGACACTTATATCATTTTTCTCCTCAAAGTATGGCCGTATTAGCTGAAAAGAAAGGGTTTAAAATCAATTCAATGAAACCCATGTGGTTTGATAGCTTTTATGTTTCTATGCTAAGCGAACAATATAAAACAGGCTGCAATCAATATTTCAGGGCCTTTTGGAATGGATTGATATCGAATATGAAATCGTTGTTTGATTCAAAAAAATGCAGCTCGGTAATTTATATTTTAGAAAAAAAGTAAGCGCTATTGAAATTTAATTTCAAATAAACTAGGCCAGTTTTTACCTGTTACATAAAATGTTTTTTTATCTGCATTAAAAGCAATTCCATTGAGTACATTTGTAGCATTATCAAATTCAGGGTGTGTACTTTTAAGAATATCGGATAAATCAGCTTTTGCTTCTACCAAACCTGATTGAGGGTTGATTTTAATGATATAATTTGTTTCGTAAATATTAGCATACAAATAGCCATCCACATATTCCAATTCATTAATCATTGATACATATCCGTTGTTATTTACCACACCCAATG
>JANYEA010000057.1 GCA_025363385.1 Bacteroidota bacterium
AAATCAGGGGGATATGATTCCAAATATAGATAGGGCTTGGGATGAGATTAGCTATTTTCAAATTGGAGATAATCCGGGTAGAAATGAACCGGGTACAGGTGAGATTAATTATAAAAATATTTTTAAACATATTCACGATAAGGGCTATAAAGGAGTGTTGGGTATGGAACATGGAATAGCGGGAGCAGGCAGGGAAGGTGAACTTGCTTTGATAAAAGCATATCGGGAAGCTGATTCATTTATGTAAAAAAAAGGCTCCGAAATCTAATCTCGGAGCCCTTTTTATTTTATGGCTTTACGCAAATACGACCATTGTTTTAAGCAATCTCTTGCTTCAATTGCCGGGTAACCCAATACTTTTTTACCATCTGCTACATCGGTAATGACACCCGACATGCCCCCAATTAGAACCCCATTTCCCACAGTAACATGATCTGATACACAAACTCCACCTCCAATAATCACACCATCTCCAATTGTAACAGAACCAGCTAATCCGCTGCTTCCAGCCATTAAACAAGATCTTCCAGTTTTGCTATTATGACCTATCTGAACAAGGTTATCGAGTTTTGTACCATCTCCAATAATAGTAGAACTGAATTTTGCACGATCGATACAAGTGCTTGAACCTACTTCAACATAGTTGCCAAGAACCACATTGCCAATATGAGGAATCTTTACAAGTCCCCGTCCGTCTGCACTTGGTCTAAAACCAAATCCATCAGCACCAATTGTAGCATTGGGGTGAATGATACAGTGATGGCCCACCACACATCTTTCACGAATTACTGTGCCAGACCAAATAGTAGTATGATCACCTACTTTTGTTTGATCTAAAATGGTAGAATTCGGATATAGCGTTACTTCCTTGCCAATAATGGCACCTGCACCAATATAACAACCCGCACCAATTCTTGTTTTTTCGCCGATAGTTGCGGTGGGATGAATTACTGCAGTAGGGTGAATTGCTTCATCAAATATAGGCGCATCAGGAATAAACATTTCTAAGAGTTGCGCCATGGCTAAATCTGCATTCTGCACTTTTATGAGGGCCCTATTTTCGCCAGGTTCTAAATCAAACTCTTGATTAATAATTGCAGCACTTGCCTTAGAGCTTTCCCAATATTTTAAATATTTTTTGTGACCGATAAAACTGATCTGACCATTGGATGCCATTTCTAATTGTTCAGGCCCAGTAATGGTTTCAGAAGTATTTCCGATGATCGTTCCCTGTAAAACGAAATTGATTTCTTGAATGCTAAAAGATTTCATGGTAAGCAACATTATAATTAAATCGATATCAATTTTTAAAGCTAATGATTAATCAGCTTCGCAGATATTTTTAATTTCCTCTAAAAGGGGATTCCAGCCTTGTCCATCGTTCCAAGATTCTTGATACCTTCTTTGTCCTTCAGCTACTTTATTATAATCACCTTGCGTAACTGTTAGAGTGGTATGATTATTTTTTCGAAGTAGTTGATAGGTTACCTGTAAATAATTTTCCGGAATATCTGCAATGGTTGAGTTTGGATCAAATACGGTGTATATTAATACCTGGTTTGGAATTAATTCAACGATCTTTCCTTTTACAAATACCATATCTATACCCTGGTATTGGCCCTTCCATAAAAGTTCCGATCCGATTTCCCAATCAGAAACTGTTTCACAGCCAAACATATAGACTTTTGTAATCTCCGGGTTTGTTAATGCGTCCCAAACTGATGAAACTGGAGCATTAATGTCGATTGTATTTACAATGTTTAATTCTGATGACATGATATTTATTTTAATAAAATTTATGAAATTTACTTTTAATGATCCATTAATCTTCTGTGGTAATTAATTTGGCCAAGATGGTAACTAAGATGTGTTGATAAATGAACTAGTACGAATTCGCAAGTACAAGGCTGATCAAAAACTAAAATGGGATATTCTTTTATGAGGTCTTCATTTTGAATCTTATTAAGTGAATTATTTACAACTATTATTGTTTCTTCTATCATTGAAACCAGTTCTTCTTGCGGAATGTTCTTCAATGAAAACTCAAGAGGCCGATCCCTTGTATAATTAGATTTACCAAATTCTGCACCAATATATGTGTTTAGATTCCCAATTAAATGTAGTGTAAGATTACCAGCAGAGTTGAAAATCTCGTGATCAATAAGCCAGATATTATGTGGGTTCTTATAAGAAATAATTTCATTTTTTAGGCGTATCAAATCCCTGTTCAATAGTTTTTGCAAAGTTTGTATCAACATAAAATTTAAATTTTACTATGAAAGTACTTTCGCTATGGTTCTGAAAGTAAGATTTATTCTTGGCTGAAATATTTTTTTGGAGGGAGGTAATCTATGTAACCAATATGATTGAGTTTGGTGTTTCATCACTAGTAAGCTTCCATGTTCTAATAAAATTGAAACAGTATCATTATTGCCTTTGTGTTTGAAAGAGAATTTTCGTTCAGCTCCAAAACTAAGGGAACCAATAGCACCATTTTTTTTCAGATCTTTTTCAGCATCACTATGCCATGCCATTCCTTCATCGCCATTGTGGTAAAGATTTAATAGGCAAGAATTATAAAGTTCTCCTGATTCTTTTTCGACTAACTGTTTTAATTCGATTAGTTCTTTTGTCCATTGTAGTGCTTTCTTGGTAATGTTCGAATAAGCGTATTCAAAAGCCAGATCGCCATACCAAGCTACTTTCCGTTTGGTGATATATTTTTTTCCAAAAATGATTGCTTCATCATTTTTCCAATCGATTGTTTCTAGTAGGTTATTATAATAAAAATTGGCAGCTTCTTTTTTCAAGATGCACCCATAATAATTAACAGTGCCATCATGAGGCAATAAATTAATGGAACTATCAAAACTAGTGTCAAACAAATTCATTTATACTCCAAATTGTTGAAGGTGATGATCAGTATGTTTATAGATGCCAATACCCCAAAGTGCTTTGCTCTCAGAACTTAATTGATCAATGCGATTCAATAATTCATCACATTTTTTTCTCGTATAAGCCATTTCATAAATGGCATATATTTTTAGCAATTCGGTTTTCCTGATTTTCTATTTTTCACCGTTGCCTGAACTATTTTTTTTAATACGGGTATTTTAACATCTTCCAGTTTCTTAATATTGATACATCCTTTTTCGGTTTTGTGTTTCCCCAAATCCAGTAGAAATTTTTCTCTTTCTTCTGAATGAAGCGAAACATAAAAAACCAGACCGGATGCACGTGGAGAGAACGCTACTATTGGCATATCGCCCTCCCTGCCACTATCGTGCACATAATGGTAAGATCCAAAACCAATAATAGATGGTCCCCACATTTTTGCCTCAAAACCAGTTGCGGCATGCATTAATTCAATTACGGCAAGACTGTCTGCTTTTTTTACGGGATCTTTTACTGTGTTTACAAAATCCTTGACACTTGCAATGGTTTCAGTTGTTTTGTTTTTTGCCATAAACAATTTATTAATTTGTTATTTACTATCATCTACATCATGAACAAATTGAATTACTCCATTCATGAATATTTTTTGGTCATCCCACATGGATAAATGGCTACCATTAGGGCAATATAGGAATTTACCTTTTTGTACCAATTTGCTTTGTTCTTCCATCGCTTTAGGATCCATGGTATCGTGTTTTGCTCCGATCATTAAAGTAGGGATGGCAATTTCCTTTAATCGATTTTTGATATCCCATTTTTCTAATCTTCCACTAATGCCAAATTCACTTGGACCCTGCATCATGGTATAAATTTCATCATTGGCATGTTTAGTAGAACGAACCAATGGGTCTGGCCATTCTTGTAAACGACATAAATGTTCATGATAAAAATTAGGAATCAACAATTCCATATACCTTGGATTTTTGAAATCCTTTTTTGCTTCAAGTGCTCTTACTTCTGCAAGAACTTCAGGTTTCATTTGTTTGGCCAATACTTCATCCGCATATTTGGCATATTCAGTTGCGCTGGCTACCATATTGGCTACCAGTAATGCTTTCATATTCTTTTGGTACTTCAAAGCATATTCCATGGCTAAAATACCTCCCCATGAATTTCCTAAAATATAAAAATTACTACTATCAGCATGAATAGCTTTGCGAACTTGTTCCACTTCTTCTACAAAACGTTCTGTAGTCCAAAGGCTGCTATCTTTTGGCTGGTCGCTATAGAAAGATCCTAATTGATCGTATTCGTAAAATTCAAAGCCTTCTCTTTGAAAAAAAGTTTCAAAACATTCCATGTATTCATGGGTCATTGCCGGACCGCCATGTAATAACAAAATTTTAATTTTTGGGTTGGTTCCAAATCGTTTGGTCCATACTTTAAAATTTCCAACAGGCGTTTGAATGGGAATTAATTTTACACCAGCAGATTCAATGGAATCGCCGTAACTGAAATAACCTTTGATGTTATTTTCTTTTGTACTATTTTGATTACAAGAAAAAATAAAGAGGGCAATAACTAATATACTTGTTAAACGCATGGGGATATATTTATTAGTTCCCAAGTTGCTAATTTTTATGCGAACCTCATAATTAAATTTTTATTTAAATATTCAAATCCTTTTCCATAAAAATAGCTGTATCAAATGGATTATATCGGTAAGGTTCAGTAAACTTAAATCCTGAACCCATGTATAATTTTATGGCTGCTTTCATTTCTGGAAGCGTATCCAATAATAATTGCTTGTATCCCAGCTCGGTAGCGATAAAAATGGCTTTTTCCAATAATCTATTCCCGATTTTTTGCCCTCTATAACATGGTTGGGTGTACATTCTTTTTAGCTCTGCTTTTTGGGTTTCAAATTGCCTAACTCCAACCACTGCAATTGCAGTGTCTTCCACATAAGCAATAATTAAAGCACCCTTTGGGGCATTATATTGTTGATTCAATTGATTTAGTTCTTCAGTAAAACCTTGAAAACAAAGGTTGAAATTTAATGATGCAGCATATTCTTCAAAAAGCTTTCTGCCATCTGCAAATTGTTTATCTGTTTTTGCAACTATAAAAGTAAACTCCATTCCTGATCATTTTTTGAACTTTCCAAAAATAGGTTGACCAGGAAATGTATTGCTTAATATATTTCCATTTCTTAGAATTATTTTACCATTTACCAGAACGTATTCCATCCCTTCTGAGAAAGCTAAACCTTTATCAAAACTAGCTTTATCACTGATTGTAGTAGGGTTAAAAATGCTGATATCGGCATCAGCACCAACTTGCATACGACCTTTATGAAGCATGGATGGTGCTATGGTTTCTAATCTTTTGGCTGGCAAGTAACTCATTTTGCCAATCGCGGTAATCAGGTCAATCACTTTTTCTTCTCTTACATATTTACCCAGCACCCTAGAAAAAGTTCCAGCAGTACGTGGGTGTGCCATAGGTGCATAAGGCATACCATCAGATGCGATCATCGTTTTTGGATTGGAAAGTCCAATCTTGATCCATTCAGGTTTCATCATATGCATAATTACGGCACCTCCAGTTTTGCGATATGTTTCAAAAGTTTCTTTTGTTAATCGCTCTCCAGTTGCTACTAATTGTAAATCACCATAATTCATGCCTAATTTTTCCTGCCAGCCTTCATTAAAAATTGCACTTTGTAAAAGGGTAGAGGCGGCAGTGTAAGGATACATTTCTGTACTAATATCAAATCCTTTTTTATTGGCCATTTCAATCATATCTAGCGCTATTTGCACTTTACTAAGTGACATGCTATTGATATGAACGATATGTAAAGAAGCACCAGTGAGCATCGCATCTGCTATTGCTTCCTGAATTCCCATGATACTCGCCTCACGTACATGTGAAAATATCAATGCTTTCTTTTCTGCTGCCAGTTGATATACCCGAAGCGTTTCACCAGGGTTGTTTTTAGGTAAATAACCAATGGGAACTCCAATGCCAATACCACCTTCTGAAAGTGATTGGTTAATATTCGAAAGCATTTTGTTGGTTTCTTCACAACTCAAAGTTTCTGAATAGGATGCGCCAATAGTATTAAATAGTTTTTCAAGACTAGATTCAGTATTCAATGACGACTGATAAAATTGTACTGTTTGTTCTTTGTATTTTTCCATGGCTCTAAATCGCTCAAAAGGCCAGCACACACTTGCGCCAAAGTTTATCAGTGCTTTCGATTCTCTTGAAGCATACCAATTCTTTAAAAATTCAATACCCCATTCTAATTCTAATGTGGTTGTTAAGCCATCATGCAATTGATATTCTTGTTCTTTATTGGATCTGCCATGCACATGTAGATCAATAAAGCCGGGCGCAACTACTAAGCCACTCACATTAATCGTCTCTTTTCCTTTTAAAGGATGGGTAGATATAGCAGCAATGCGATGCTGTATGATTCCTACATTTCTTATAGCATCAAGTTTTGTTTCAGGATCTATTACTCTTCCACAGCCTAAAACAATATCATAGACAATTGATGTTTGAGCAATCAAAGTATTCAGTAAACAAATTGAAAAAAATCCGGTAACTAAAAGTGGTTTGAATAATATTTTCATAGTTTGAATTTTAATAGATTAATCTCTATAATTCAATGCAGGTTTCCGATCACCCAGTAAAGCTTTATACTGATAATTGCCAATTAGTAATTTAAATTCTTCTTTTGCTTTTGTAATTAATGTGGGATCTAAAAAAAGATCAATGGCACTGTACGTCATTGCTTTTGAGGCAAGTATGGTAGCTCTTACAGCCATATCCTTTCCTCCACATGCTGCAGCTTGCCAGCTATGTGCTGGTGTTCCTGGTATCCACGTGGCGGTAGTTAAACCAACAGTGGGTACCACATAGCTCACATCTCCTACATCTGTGGATCCTTGATTTTTTTCTGTTTCTAGGGGCTTAATGATGGATGCAGAATCTAGTGATGGGATCTTACCAGAAAAAGTAGATTGCAATTGTTTGCCAAATATTCTTTCATCTGCTGTATAAGAAAGACCTCCCACTTTTTCTAAATTAGCCTGCATATTCAGTGCAAGGGTTTTATTGATCAAGAGATCATGTGTGCCATCAATTACTTCATAATCCATCTTAGTCTCAGTACCTAAAGCAGCACCCTCAGCCGTTTTTACTACTCTATCAAAAATGCTTTCCACTAATGCTCTTTCTGGGTTCCTTACATAATAAAAAACTTCTGCAAAATCCGGAACTACATTTGGTGCTTTACCTCCATTGGTAATTACATAGTGTATTCTGGTTTCTTGCGGAATATGTTCGCGCATCATGTTTACCATATAATCCATTCCTTCTACACCATCAAGTGCAGATCTGCCTCTTTCAGGGCTTGCCGAAGCATGTGCAGATAATCCATGAAACCGAAACTTGGCAGATTTATAAGCAAGTGCACTTGAGAAAGTAACAGCATTTCTAGCACTAGGATGCCAGTGTATTGCTACATCTACATCTTTGAATAAACCTTCACGTACCATATACACTTTTCCCCCACCACCCTCTTCAGCCGGACTTCCAAAAACTTTGATTGTTCCCTTTATTTTTCCCTCTTTTAAAAGTGTTTTAATTGCAATGGCTGAGGCTACTGAGCCAGCACCGAATAAGTGGTGACCACAAGCATGGCCATTTATTTTGTCTGCGATAGGAGATTTTGAGGAAGAACTATCCTGCGATAATCCAGGTAAAGCGTCGAATTCAGCGAGTATGGCAATTATTGGTGTTCCAGAACCATAACTAGCTACAAAAGCAGTTGGCATTCCTGCAACTCCTGCTTCTATTAAAAAGCCATTATCACGAAGTGTATTTTGTAAAAGATTGGAACTTTTGTATTCTTTAAATCCAGATTCTGCATAATTCCAAATAGTGAGTGCAACTTTCTTATACAACTCATAATTAGCTTGTATAGATAAACCTGCCTGATCTTTTAATAGATCGATAGAACTAGGAGCTATTTTTTTTTGAGCAATTCCAGAATAACATAGTGCTAAAAATAAGAGAAAACTAAAGGTTGATTTCATGAATAATTCTTTAAAGGGGACTAATTATTTTTTAAAACTTTCAATAAAACTCTTTTGGCATTTTCACCCATTATTTTTCCGGTCTCAGATTCTGAGAAACCTTTCAAATGTAGGGCTTCAGCCAGTTTTGGAAACTCACTGTACTTACTCAAAACAGGTTTGAAATTTGCATCCATATCTGTACCAATCCCTACATGGTTTATTCCAACAACATCAACTAGTTTTTTAATATTATCAACATATTCATCAAAATTTTTATTAAACCCTGATGGCCATGCACCAATTACACCGCCAGTGTCTGCAATAAGTTTTGCATGATCTTTTGAAATAGCACGTTTGGCAATGGGTCTATCTGCCTCCATTTCCAACATACTATGAGAAAGTATGATGGGTGCTTTAGTTATAGAAGCTGCATCTTTTGTTGTTTGATAGGAAGCATGGGCTAAGTCGACTACAATACCCCACTCATTCATTTTTTTGATTAATTCTTTACCGAAAGGAGATAATCCATTAAAATTTGGATCGGCCGTTTGAAGATCGCCTAATTCATTTGGAGCATAGTGTACTAATTGGATAGAACGAACACCATCTGTGTAGGCTTCCTCTAATTTATTTATGGATCCTTCCAGAAAATCTCCACCTTCTACCGAGATATAACCAATTGTTTTATTATTAGATGGTTTTAGATCTTTCGCATTGGTTGAGAATTGTATATCAACTGTATTGAATAATTTTTTAAGTTGAACAACTTGTTTCTGATAGGTATTCCATCCCTCGTCTGTTGCATATTTGCCTGTTACAGTAATGCCAGATGCTGTGGGTTTTAATAAACCTGCGTCAGCTACAATTGAATAAAAGGCACCAGTTAGATGTCCTTCTCCCATATTAGAAACAAGCTTACTAATAGCTGCATCTGCATTATCTCCAAAGTTTTTCTTAGCGAAGTTCCAACCAGGATGACTATGCATATCAAAGTATACAAACTCTTTTTTAAAGTTGGTATAATTAGCAAAGGACTTTAATTGAATAAACGGACTAGCAGCAGCAATAGTCATTGCCGTCTTTAAAAAATCCTTTCTTGATTGCATATTTGTATTTTGAAGTATTAATTTATCATTGGAAGATATTTCTCTTTGTTATCAATAATCACCCAAATTTCTATTGCCCACAAAACAATTACAATGGGCCACTAGTGTCCGGTAAAAATAGTTATTAGTTCTTTGAAAGTCTTGGTATATATGTGTTTCGTAGGAAATTAGGTCGGTGACGATTTGAAATGGGTCATTTCATAACTTACTGTAAATC
>JANYEA010000078.1 GCA_025363385.1 Bacteroidota bacterium
GATTTTGATTGAACTGGCAACACTTCGCCGCGAGAACAAAGCGATCCAGTACTTACGCCCGGATGCTAAGAGTCAGGTTACTCTGGAATACGATGATAACAACAAACCTGTAAGGATTGATGCAATTGTAGTATCTACCCAGCACGACGACTTTGATCAGGAAGCTAAGATGCTGTCGAAGATCAAGGATGATATCATTAATATTTTGATTCCTAGGGTTAAGAAGAAATACAAGAAATACGCGAAACTATTCAACGCGGATATCAAATACCATATCAACCCAACTGGAAAGTTTGTAATTGGTGGTCCACATGGCGATACTGGTTTAACTGGTCGCAAGATAATCGTAGATACATACGGTGGAAAGGGTGCACACGGCGGTGGCGCATTTAGTGGTAAAGATCCAAGTAAGGTAGACCGCTCAGCTGCTTATGCAACCAGACATATTGCGAAGAACTTAGTAGCTGCAGGTGTGGCGGACGAAGTATTGGTTCAAGTATCTTATGCAATTGGGGTTGCAAAACCAACCAGTATCAATGTAAACACATATGGTACTGCAAAAGTGAAGATGACCGATGGTCAGATTGGCAAATTGGTTCAAAGCATCTTCGATATGCGTCCATACTTCATTGAACAAAGATTAAAGTTGCGAACACCGATCTATAGCGAAACTGCTGCTTATGGACATATGGGCCGTAAGAATGAAGTAGTGGTAAAAACTTTCAAAGACCCTTCTGGTAAAGAGAAATCTATTAAAGTAGAACTATTTACCTGGGAAAAATTGGATTATGTTAGAAAAGTAAAAGCTGCTTTCGGAATTTAGTAGTTTTAAAAAAAATACAAAAAACCTCCGCAAATTGAGCGGAGGTTTTTTATTTTTAAGGGCATCTAGTATTTCATATTAATCAGTTTATATGAGACAGAAATTAATTATTGCTGCTTTTGCCTGTATTTTAATGATGGCTGCTATTCAATGGCAAGGGGCAAGCCTCAAAAGAAATTTTACCCCAAGAGGAATAGTAGAGTTAGAAATGGCAACACAGCCTAGACAGATTGATCTATTAAATGAAGTGTGGGATAAGTCGGTAGTAAAAATGAATATCTGGATCGATTTTTTATTTATTGTTTCTTATGTAGCATTTCTAGCGCTGGCTTCAGAAGCAGTTTCTTCAAAATGGGAAAATCAAGGCTTTAAAATCATGGGTCTAACTTTAGCAAGGGTTGCTGTAGTGGCAGGTGTTTTGGATATTGGAGAAAATTTATTGATGTTGCAAACAATAGCAGGTAATTTTACTGTGATTTCATTGCAGATGACACATTATTTTGCTACTATCAAGTTTACACTTGTAGCTATTGTGCTTCTATATTTATTAATATCAATACCTGTTAGTTTAAGAAAAAACAAAACATGAATCCTGAATCTAATCCTTGGAAAATAGTTACCTCAAAACAAGTATATGATAACCCTTGGATAGGATTAACTGAATTTGATGTGATCAATCCAAGTGGTGGAAAGGGAATATATGGAAAAGTGCATTTCAAGAACCGAGCTATTGGAGTAGTGGTTTTAGATGATTCTTTGAATACCTGGTTAGTAGGGCAATTTAGGTTTCCTATTGACCAGTATAGTTGGGAAATACCTGAGGGTGGCGGTTTAATTGGGGTAGATCCTTTGGTAGGTGCAAAAAGAGAATTACTGGAAGAAACTGGTTTAGTTGCAGCAAATTGGGAGCCTTTGTTAACCATGCATCTTTCCAATTCTGTTAGTGACGAACTTGCACTGATTTACTTAGCCACAAATGTAACACAGGAGATGGCTGAGCCGGAAGAAACTGAACAATTACAAATTCAAAAACTTCCTTTCGATAAAGTATTTGATATGGTTGAAGATGGAATAATAACCGATTCAATCACGGTGGCGGCAATTTATAAAATCAAAATATTGTTGCTTCAAGGAAAATTAAAATAAAAACTATGCCTCCTAAACAAGATAAATTAATCATTGGCCGTCAGCCATTAATTGAAGCCATCAATGCTGGAAAAGCAATTGATAAGATTTTTTTTCAAAAAAATGTGGAAGGCGATAGTATTGGTGCAATCCGACATTTAGCGAAAGAGAAAAATATACCTATTCAGGTTGTTCCTATCGAGAAATTGAATAGCCTCAGCAGGGCTAACCATCAAGGAGTGATGGCTTTTGTTGCTTCTGTGGTTTATATGGACTTACAACAAGTGATTGATCAGGTGGTTTCTGCAGGTGAAGTTCCCATGTTTGTAATGTTAGATGGAGTAACTGATGTTAGAAATATTGGGGCAATTGCAAGATCTGCTGTTTGTACCGGAGCTCACGCTATTATTATTCCAGACAAAGGAGTAGGGGCGTTGAATGAAGAAGCCCTGAAAAGTAGCGCTGGAGCATTGGAGTTGATTCATATATGCAGGGTGAATAGTTTGCTTAAAGCGGTAGATACTTTACACTTGAATGGAATACAGGTTTATACGAGTGAGATGAAAGCTGAAAAAAATGTTGCGGAACTAAAATTAAATGAACCTTGCTGTTTGATTATGGGTGATGAGGGAAAAGGAGTACAACCCTATATTGCAAAAGCAGCTGATCAATTATTTAAGATTCCAATGGCCAGAAAATTTGACTCTTATAATGTGTCAGTAGCAACAGGAATTATCTTGTATGAAGCAATGAAACAAAGGATGCAATAGAATATTTATGAAGTTTCATTTAGAATTCGATATTAAAAAATTAGATCACCCCATTCAATTGCAAAACAAATTGCTTTTAATTGGGTCTTGTTTTACAGAAAATATTGGAGAAAAACTTCGCAAACATAAATTTCAAGTTCTTGAAAATCCACACGGAATTTTGTTTAACCCAGTTAGTGTTGTTCAGGCACTTACTGATTATATCTCCTGTAAAAGTTATTCCAATTCAGATTTATTCCATCTAAATGAAGCCTGGCATAGCTGGAATCATCATAGTAGGTTTTCTGGATTGAGTGAAGAAGAATCAGTCTCAAAAATTAATCAGTCGATCATTCATGCCCATGATTTTTTAGCTAAGTCCGATTTTTTAATCATTACACTGGGTTCTGCATGGTTATATACATTAACAGAGAAGGCTTCCAACGGAAATTTACATGCAGTTGCTTCTAATAATCATAAAGCGCCTAGTAATTGGTTTGAGAAAAGATTAATGCCAGCTGATAAAATGGTAGATATTTTTGAAGAGCTCATACTAAAATTGCAAGTGTTTAATCCAAGTCTTCAAATATTGTTTACAATTAGCCCAGTAAGACATTTAAGAGAAGGGCTGGTAGAAAACAATCGTAGTAAGGCAGTGTTAATTCAAGCCGTACACCAATTAGTTGATTCAAAGAAACATATTAATTACTTTCCTGCCTATGAATTGGTGATGGATGATTTACGTGATTACCGGTTTTATGCGGAAGATTTAGTACATCCTAATTATCAAGCAACCCAATATGTTTTTGAAAAATTAGTGGATGCTTGTATGGATGAAAATACAAAAAAATTCATGAAAGAAATTGCAGACATTAATCTTGCATTTCAACACAAGCCATTTAATCCAAACTCTGAAAAGCACCAGCATTTTTTGAAAAGCTATTTCGCCAAAACGAAAACGCTTAAAAGCAACTATCCTTTTATTGATGTGGAAGCAGAACTTGCATATTTTGAAAAGGGATTTTAAAAATAAGACTCAATGTATTCTATCCCCCCGTATTGCCATCTCATCTATTACTCCTGCTTCATATTCTAACCATTCTTTCCACCGTAAGCGAACCATTTTTTTGTCATTATAATGATCTGCTAGATTGATAAACAAGGTATAATGCCCAGCTTCACTTTCCATGAATTTTCGATAAAAGTTTCGCAAATATTCATCCTCAAGCCCTTCACTAAGTCTTTTAAAACGTTCACAACTTCTTGCTTCCACTAAAGCCATCGTAAGCATCTGGTCTAAAAAACGGTCTTCAATTCTACCACCCTTACGTTGAAACTCAATTAATTTGTTCACGTATTCATCTTTTCTCTGCCTACCTAATTCCAGGCCTCTTTTCTTAAGTTCTTGTAATACCATCCTGAAATGTCCCCATTCTTCTGTAACAATGGGAGCTAAAGATTCCACCATTAAGCTATAGTCTGAATATCTTTGGATATATGAAATGCAAGTGGTGGCGGCTTTTTGTTCACAATAAGCATGGTCAGTTAAAACGGCTTCTATAGATATCTCAGCGAGATTCACCCAACGTGGGTCAGTGGGTAGTTGAAGTCCCAGTATATTCCTGGCATGAATGGATAGTTCCATGTAGTAAGGTTACGTTTTCAAAATATGCAGCAAATATCCAATAGTTCTGTCTATTTATAGCCGAGAACTTAATAGTATCTTCGCGTATGCAAATGAATGATAAAAAGATAGCTAAATTATTGAATAATGTATCTATCAGTGCTCTAAATGAGATGCAAAAAGAGGCTTTCCCAGGCTTTCTAAGACATCGGGATTCATTATTATTATCTCCAACTGGTTCAGGAAAAACCATTGCATTTCTTTTAGCTGTGCTAGAATTAATGCAGGAAGAAAATAATCAAGTGCAATGCCTTATTCTGGTTCCATCAAGAGAGTTGGCCATTCAGATTGAACAAGTATGGAAAAGTCTGGCAACAGGGTTTAAAGTGAGTTGCTGTTATGGAGGGCATGATATGCAAACAGAAATTCAAAACCTGGTAGAAGTACCTGCTTTGTTAATTGGAACACCCGGTAGAATTGCAGATCATATAAGGAGGGAAACATTTCTGGTTGATGGAATTAGAACATTGGTTTTAGATGAGTTTGATAAATCCCTAGCGTTAGGATTTGAAGAAGAAATGAGTTTTGTAATTGGTTCGATACCTAAAATCACTAAAAGGATCTTGGTATCTGCAACTGCCGCTATTCAGGTTCCGGATTTTGCGGGTGTACAAAATTTATTTGTGATTGATCATTTAGTAAGTGAAGAGGAGAATGATCAGTTAAGTGTGCAGTTGGTAATCTCAGACAGTAAGGATAAAGTTGATCGGTTAGCACAGTTATTGTGTTTTATTGGATCTGAATCAACCATCATTTTTTGTAATCATCGGGATGCCGTGGAAAGAACATCCATCTTATTAAAAGAAAAAGGAATTCAAAATGCAGCTTTTCATGGAGGGATGGAGCAAATGCAAAGAGAACAAACATTGATTCAGTTTAGAAATGGTTCAGTGCTTTTTTTAGTTGCCACAGACCTTGCTGCAAGGGGATTGGATATTCCCGAAATCAAGCATATCATTCATTATCACCTGCCATCCACTTATGCGGAATTTACACATCGAAATGGAAGAACAGCTCGAATGAATGCCGTTGGTTCGGCTTATTTATTAATGCATCGGGAAGAGCCCATGCCTAATTATATCAGGCAAGATTTGGAACCCCTTGAAATTCCAGTTAGTCAAAAACCACCAAAGCCCGCTTTATATACTACCATTTATATTAACGGTGGTAAAAAAGATAAATTAAACAAAGTAGATATAGTTGGATTCTTATCTCAAAAAGGGAGTTTGTTAAAAGACGATATCGGACTCATTGTGGTAAAAGATTTTAACTCTTTTGTGGCCGTTAAAAAAAGCAAGGTAAATGCGATGTTAGATAAGGTGCGGGATGAGAAAATTAAGGGCACAAAATACAAAATCGTAATTGCGAAATAGTTACTTTTAAAAATACAAATCATAGTAATGCGAATAATTCCCTTTTTAATTTCCACGGTTACAACGGCTGGGTTGGTGTTTGCTTTAAATAACCCTTTGCCAGTTGGAAATACAAAAACCCCAAGGCTGGGATATTTTTTATCTCCTCAACAAGGCTTTTGGCAAAATGCAGAATCTTCAAATGCTTCGTTTTCTGGGGATGTGAAATTGAATGGTTTAAAAGGGAAGGTTGATGTTTATATGGATGAGCGGCTTGTACCACATATTTACGCTCAGACAGACCTCGACGCATACTATGTACAAGGGTTTATACATGCCAAATTCAGACTTTGGCAAATGGAATTTCAAACCTATGTTGCTGCAGGAAGGCTAAGCGAAATTGCTGGGCCTGAAAGACTTAATATTGATCTTTTTTTTAGAAGATTGGGAATGGTATTTGGAGCTGAACAGACCATGCAAAGAATGGAAAAAGATCGTGAAATGCAAGCTACTGTTGATGCCTATACTGAGGGAGTGAATTCTTATATAAAATCTTTGAAACCCGAACAAATTCCTTTCGAATATAAATTGATGGATTATAAACCAGAAGCCTGGACGCCATTAAAGACTTATTTGTTTTTGATGTATATGTCGTACGACCTAACAGGAAGTGGCGCAAAACAGGATCTGAAAATGTCGAATGCAAAAAACTATCTGGGTTATGATGCGTTTGAACAACTATTCCCAAACCTGCAGGATTCTTTGGATCCAATTATTCCCAAAGACAAAATTTTTACAAAACCATCTATAGTTCCCATAGCTCCAAAGGATATAGATTCACCCTATTTGAATAAATCAGCGAGTTCAAATTCAGTGGAAAGTCCCACAACTCCAAATAGAAATAATGGAAGTAATAACTGGGCAGTTGCTGGTTTTAAAACTGCATCTGGCAGGCCAATTCTTTGTAACGATCCTCACTTAGGTTTGAATTTACCTTCACTTTGGTATGAAGTACAAATTAATACACCTACTCATAATACTTACGGGGCAAGTTTTCCTGGTTCACCAGCAGTGATAATAGGTTTTAATGATAGCATCGCATGGGGTGTAACCAATGCGGGACGTGATGTGTTGGACTATTATGAAGTACAATTCAAAGACACTTCCATGCGCGAGTATTGGTATAATGGTGAATGGAAAAAAGCTTCATTACGTTTAGAAACCATCAAAGTAAAAGGTATGCCTGATGTGAATGAATATATAGCCATGACCGAATTGGGGCCAGTTATGTATGACCATCATTATAAAAGCGATAGTACACATCCTAAAAACCTTGCAGTAAAATGGACGGCAAATAAAGCTGGAACAGGTTTAAAGACTTTTTATAAATTGAATAGAGCAAAGAATTTCAACGATTATGAAACTGCTATTGCTGATTGGAGTTGCCCTGGACAAAATTTTGCATTTGCATCAAAAAGTGGAGACATCGCCATTAAACAACAGGGAAGTTTTGTAGCAAGATGGAAGAATCAAGGAGATTTTGTTATGCCTGGCACAGATAGCACTTATCAATGGCAAGGCATGATACCTGAATCTGAAAATCCCATGATTAAAAACCCTGTACGTGGATGGGTGAGTAGTGCCAATCAAAAAGCAACGGATACAACCTATCCCTATTACTTAGGCCTATCTCATAATTTTCCTGTTTATAGAGGTGTAATGATCAATAAACGTTTGTCGGTAATGAATGGGATCACACCAATGGATATGCAATATTTACAAAACGAAAATTACGATGTGTTTGCAGAAATGGCGAAACCTGTTTTGTTTAAAAACTTAGTCGTTGCAAAATTAACTACCACAGAAAAAAAATATGTGGATATACTTCGTGATTGGAATTGTAGAAATGAAGTTAATGCAGAAGGCGCAACCATTTTTAATGCAATATGGGATAGCTTAGAGCAAGTTGTTTGGAAAGATGATTTTCAAAATTCAAAAAGTCCAATGCCATGGCCTGATGGTTCTACCTTATTGGATAACCTTTTAAAAAATAGTAATTATCGATTTGCAGATAATCTCAATACTCCTAATAAAGTGGAGACTATTCAGGAAGATGTGATAGAAGCTGTTAAAAAAGCTTCTGTGTATTTAGAACAATTAGAAAAAGAAAAGAAACTAGAGTGGGGAATAGTGAAAGATACAAAGGTTAGTCACTTATTACAATTGCCCGCATTAAGTAGGCTGCACTTACCAATTGGTGGTGGAAAGAATTGTATCAATGCTACTACTACCGCACACGGCCCAAGTTGGAGAATGATTGTGCATATGACTGATGAAACGGAAGCCTATGGTGTTTATCCGGGCGGTCAAAGCGGTAATCCAGGTTCTAAATTCTATGATAATTTTATTGATAGCTGGGCAGCAGGAAAATACTTTAAATTATTATTCCTGTCTAAAGAAAATGCCACTAAAAATGAAAAGATCAAATGGCATATGACATTCACAAATGGTTAATTGTACAATATGAAATTTATTACAGCAATTTTTTTAACGGCATTTCTTGCATTTTCAATAGGACTTTTTACCAGTTTACCTTGGTGGTCTTATGTAGGTACCTCCTTTTTTGTAGCAATGGGGATACATCAAAAAGCGGGTAAGGCATTTATCTCAGGCTTTTTAGGTCTATTTTTTTTATGGTCCTTTTTGGCGATTATGAAGGATATGGCAAATGAACATATACTTGCCATCAAAGTGGCTAAAATTTTGCCATTAGGAGGTTCTTATTGGGTTCTAATTTTAGTTACAGGATTAATTGGAGGATTGGTAAGTGGTCTTGCTGCCATTTCAGGCTCAACAGCCCGGAAAAATGAAAGAAATTTATAAACAATCGTTAAATGCAGAATGATAGTATGAATGATTAGCAGATCGTAGAACTATACCCTTATTTTAGTTCTTAAATTCATCTATGCATAAGCTATTAGCTTTCTTCTTAATTATACTTACGTTCCCTGCAAATTCAACAACAGTTTCTGGTTGGGTGAGAGATAAATCAGGAAATGCCATACCCTTTGCATCCATTTTAATAAAAGGTACAACCAAGGGCACTTCTGCAAACGCTAAAGGTTTTTATAATTTAGAATTGGATCCAGGTTCTTATGTGTTAATGGCACAACATGTAGGACATAGGTCTCTAGTTGTATCAATTAAAGTATTAAAATCTCCTTTCGATCTCAATTTTGAATTAGAGGAACAGCAATATAATTTAAAAGAAGTAGTGGTAAAATCTGGTGGGGAAGATCCCGCATATGCCATTATACGAAAGGCCATTTCATTGCGGGAAGAGCACTTGAAAGAAATTAAAAGATTCCAATGTGAGGTGTATTTGAAAGGGCAATTACAATTGCGAGATTATCCAAAAAAATTTTTTGGAAAGTCCGTTGATTTTGAAGATGGGGATACTAGTAAAAGGAAAATGATTTTTCTTTCAGAATCAATTGTTAAGTATGCAGTTGAAGAGCCCGACTCAAAAAAAATTGATGTAATATCTTCTAAAGTAGGAGGGCAGAGTGATGGGTTTGGTTTTGCAAATCCACAAATCATTTCATTGTACGAAAACATTGTATCCTTAGGTAGGGGATTAAATCCCCGGGGATTTGTTTCTCCCATTTCAAATAGTGCCCTTAACTATTATAAATATAAATTTGAAGGAACTTTCTATGAGAATGGGAAAGAAATAAGTAGAATAAAAATAATACCCAAACGAAAATACGAACCTGTTTTTTCAGGTTATATAAATATCGTTGAAGACGAATGGCGTATACAAAGTGTACAAGTAAAACTGGTAAAAGAACAAGCTATTCAATTGCTAGACACATTGGTTCTAGAGCAATTGTATGTTCCTGCCCCGGGTAATGTATGGGTAATTAAAAGCCAGATTTTGTATCCTTCTGGTAAAATTTTTGGTTTTGATTTTTGGGGTAACTTTTTGCAGGTCTATGATAAATTCGATCTTAATCCAACATTCAAAAAGAAATTTTTTGATCATACAATTCTTAAGTTTGAAGATAGCGCCAATAGAAAAACAATGGCTTACTGGGATAGTATCAGACCCACTCCATTAGCACTCGAAGAAAAAAAAACCTATCGAAAATTAGATAGTTTAGAGGATGAAAGAAGAAGCCCACGTTACTTAGATTCACTGGATAAAAGAAGGAATAAATTTTCAGTCCTTGGTTTTTTGGTTACAGGTAATTCATACAGTGTACAGAAGAAAAAAACAATGTATGGTTTTCCTCCAATGATCTCTAGTTTTTTTTATAATACTGTTGAAGGTGGGGTACTCGATTTTGCACCTTATTACACTAAGAACTTTTCGGGTAGAGAATCATTAACAATTACTCCTGATTTTCGATATGGATTTGCGAATCATCATTTCAATCCAAGTATTTTCCTTAATTATAAGTATGGAAAAAAGTATTTAAAAACCTTCGCTGTTTCTGGTGGATCAAAAGTATTTCAGTTCAATAACGATTCTCCCATACTTCCCCTACTTAATACTTTTACAACGCTGATCAGTGAGTTCAATTATATGAAAATTTATGAAGCCGATTATTTTAAAGTGTCATATACAACTGGCGTTGGCAATGGTTTTACACTTGGGGCAGATTTTAATTTTCAAAATAGAAAGCCGCTAGAAAATTTGGCAGATATGAAAAGTTGGAAAGATTTTTCAAATCGAAACTTCACACCAAATTATCCAAGTGAAATTGCGCAATCAAATATGGCAGCAAATAAAGCAAGCATATTAACGATTCATGCAAGTTGGAAACCAGGCACTAATTATATCGAATTGCCGGATCAGAAAATAAGTATTGGTTCGAAATATCCTACACTCAGTGCCAGTTTTACACAAGGTATAAATGGATTGTTCGCAAGTGATGTTTCTTACTCAAAATGGCATTTTGAAATTACAGATAATTTAAATTTGAAGTTAGGTGGTAGGATAAATTACGCATTCGGGATTGGGGGTTTTTTAAATTCAGACAAATTATTCATTCCCGATTATCAGCATATACAAGGTAACCAGACAATATTGGCAACTCCTTATTTGAATAGTTTTCAATTGCCTGCATATTACCAGTTTAGTAATACCTCAAAATTAACGGCAACAGCTCATTTGGAATACCATTTAAATGGAATACTCACCAATAAAATACCTGGTTTCAGAAATCTAAACCTATTCTTTGTAACTGGTGGTTCGGCCTTATATGTGCAACCGGGCACCCAATATTATGAGGCCTATTTTGGAATTGAAAATATTTTCAAAATCTTCCGCTTTGATTTTGTTCAGGGTTTTGAACAGAATGGAGGGCGGCCAAGTGGATTCCGAATTTCCATGCCTTTTTTCAATAATAGGAGATAATTCGGTAATCTTATATTGACTTTTATTTAATTCGTACCTTTGTGCTGAAATTTTGGCTACTCTGCAAGTAGCTCCTATTATTGATCATGGAACATTCTGAATAGGATGTCTGAAATTTAGCTATATGCCCGTATTACACAATCGTGTTTCCAACGAAGAGTTGAAAGAGCTCCTGATGCAGGAAAAAGGTCCCCGTACCACCATTAGTTTCTATACTTATTTTCCAATTCAAAACCCAAAAGAATTCAGAGACTTTTTATATCTGCATTTATATGCATTAAAAGTATTTGGTAGAATCTATGTGGCAAAAGAAGGGATCAATGCGCAAATCAGTGTGCCAAGTATAGACTTAGAAGCCTTTAAATCTTTTCTGTATTCCATAGACCATTTAAAAGGATTGAGGTTAAATATCGCTGTAGATGATGATGGAAAAAGTTTTTGGGTTTTAAAGATCAAAGTGCGAGAAAAAATTGTGGCTGATGGCATTGATGACCCTGATTTTAGTATGGAAAACAAAGGAAAATACGTAAACGCCAAACAAATGAATCTTCTATTGGATCAAAAAGATACTATAGTGATTGATATGCGGAATCATTATGAATATGAAGTTGGCCATTTTGATAATGCCATTGAAGTGCCTTCCGATACATTTAGGGAACAATTGCCAATGGCTGTTGATATGATGAAAGGAAATGAAGACAAAAATATCATCATGTACTGTACTGGTGGAATTAGATGTGAAAAAGCAAGTGCTTTTATGTTGCACAAAGGGTTTAAAAATGTATTTCATTTAGAAGGGGGGATCATCAATTATGCCCGCCAGGCAAAAGAGTTTAAAATAGAACCAAAATTCATTGGAAAGAATTTTGTTTTCGATAATCGATTAGGGGAACGCATCACTGAACATATTATAGCAAAATGTCATCAATGTGCTAAACCATGTGATGAGCATACCAATTGTTTAAATGATGGTTGCCATCTATTATTTATTCAATGTAAAGAATGTGCAGATAAATTTGATGGCTGTTGCTCTAAAGAGTGCAAAGACACAATTCATTTACCCCAAGAACGTCAAAAAGAATTAAGGCAGGGGTTGGAAAACGGTCAGAAAATTTTTAATAAAAGCAAAGAACGGTTAAGACCCAGGCTAGATGAAATGAATGGTTTATAATCACTCATCATTTTTGTGGGGATGTTTAATGCATTTGATTTATTTTGCCTACTTGTGAGAAAGACGCTTAGTTTCATATTATTATTTTGTTTATTAGTCTACATGGGAGGCTACCATCTGTTATATAGGTTATATCAACAGGGCTTGAAAACAGAAATGAAAGCGTATTTGAAAAAAAATAAGACTTCTTCATTTGGGAATAGGTTTGAATTTACATTAATAGAAAACCAAGTAACTGACACACAATTTTCGTGGGAAGAAGAAAATGAAGAGTTTCGTTATCGTCAAGAATTGTATGACGTGGTAAGTATTGAGAAGAAAGCTGAAAAGTTAGTTATTATCTGTTTGAAAGATAATGAAGAGAATCAATTGGAAAAGCAATTGAATCAAATTCATCAATTAAATAAATCGGCACCTTCAAAATCAATGCAGAATAGTAGTAAGTTTTTCTCAGTTTTTTATCTTGAAAAACAACAAAAACTAATTATTGCATGTAGTATAAAAGATAACCTATTTTCTCAAAGTTCATCTTGTCTTGTTGAAACTTTTTTTGATATCATACAACCTCCTCCTCGTTGTTGATACTACATATTCTTAGGGCTGTATTCACGGCTGTTTCATTGTTTTATCAACTATAAATTTACACATGTATAAGTATTTAATAATGCTACTTTCCATAGTAGCCATAACTGCTAACGCTCAAAACAAAATAAAAGGAACCATCCTTGATTCAAAATCTAAAACTCCTTTGGCTGGAGCATCTGTTAAATATGCGGGTAAATTAACCGTTATTTCAGACAGCGTTGGTCATTTCGTAATTGATTGTAATGGAGGCGGACAATTAACGGTTTCATTTATTGGATATAATTCTGCTCAAAAATTATTAAATGATTGTAATATGGAACTTGTTATATCATTAGATCCCTCACACCAGCAACTTGAGAAAGTTGAAATAACGGCAACCTCTAATCAAAATAAATCAACGCTCTATCAACCAGTATCTATTGCCAAGCTAACGAATATTGAACTGAAAAGAAATACAGGTTTATATCTTGATGATGCCATAAACTCAAATATTCCGGGAGTTACCATGCAAAGAAGGGCTGTGTCTTCCGGGCAACAATTCAATATCCGTGGATATGGCAATGGTGTGAGAGGTACCAATGGAATGAATAGTAATTTCGATGGACAAGGCTCTAAAGTTTATCTAAACGGTATTCCTATTACAGATGCAGAAGGAATTACTCTAATGGATGATATCGATTTTTCGTCGATTGGCAACGTAGAAATTACCAAGGGGCCAGCGGGTACTTTATATGGCTTAGCAATAGCTGGTGTGGTTAATTTAACTACGCTAAAACCTGAGAAGAATATCACAAGTATTGGTCAGGACATTCAATTCGGATCTAATGGACTACAAAGATTTACAACTCATTTTCAAACAGCAAACGAGCATAGTTCATTTTTGATAAATTATGGCAAACAAAAATCTGATGGCTATATGCTACATACGGCTTCTCATAAAGATTTTGTAAATATTTCTGCTGATTTTCAACCAAGCGATAAACAAAATATTACAGCCTATTTCGGTTATAGCAATAGCTATGATGAACGGGGAGGAGAACTTACCATTGCGCAATACAATAGTTTCGATTACAGTGGCAATCCAGAGTATATTAAAAGAAATGCGCATTCAGAAATCATCAGCTTTAGAGCAGGGTTAGGCCAGACCTATAATTTTAACAGCCATCTTTCTAATAATACAATTGTATTTGCTTCAGGTGTAAGTAATAATGCAAGTTCTGCAGGAGGATGGACAGATAAAAATCCAATCAACTATGGTTTTAGAAGTACTTTTGATACCAAATTTAATTTATCAAATCAGCTCAATCTAAGTGGATTAACTGGGGTAGAAATACAACAGCAATATGCACAGATCATTGGTTATAATATGGTAGCAAATCCTGCTTCAGCAACAGCTTACTGGAATATAGGATCTATGCGTAGCAATCAATCAACCATTAGTGCTACTTCCTCATTATTTACAGAGTGGACTTTGCAAATGCCCCAAGATTTTTCAATAACTGCTGGGATAGGTTATAGTAGTATGCGCATTGATTTAAATGATAAATTTTATGTAGCTGCCAATACAAACCCTACTAAATTTGCTACCAGTTATAATGGTATGGTTTCGCCTCATGTTGCAATCAATAAAGTATTTAATAAAACCATTTCAGTTTACGCAGCCTATAGCAAGGGTTATAAAGCGCCGGTGAGTTCTTACTTTTTTATTCCTGCTACAGGGAAACTCAATACAGATTTGAAACCTGAAATAGGTAATCAGTTTGAAATTGGTACTAAAGGTGTAATAGCACATGAAAAAATCGCGTACCAGTTAGCCATTTTTAGTGCTCAGTTCTCAGATAAAATGACGGCAATTGCGGTTCCTTTAAATGGATCAACCACCACTACAGCCTATACTTATATAGCTAACAGTGGTAAACAAAATGATAAAGGAATAGAATTGTCTGTTAAATACAATGCTCACGAATCTAAAACTGGATTTATTAGTAATATCAAACCATTTGCAAATCTTGCATATAGCGATTTCAAATACGTAGGATATAGTTTTCAGACATTAAGTGCCGACAGACTTTCAGCAGTAATTGCAGATTATGATGGGAATGCAGTTGCAGGTGTTGCGCCACTTACCACAAACATTGGAACAGACGTTATGAGTAGAATAGGATTATATGCTAATCTCACATACTCTTATAAAGATGCAATGCCAATTAGTTCTGACGGATTAAATAAAACATCCAGTTATCATTTATTGAATGGTAAAATTGGCTTCCAAAATAAGATTTCAAAGAAAATAGATTTCGACTTGTTTTTGGGTGTAACCAATATAACAGGAACACAATATGCTTATATGGTATTTGTAAATCAGTTGCCAGATGCGTATTTACCAGCTCCTTATAAGATCAATTATTTTGGAGGAATTAACCTGAAATATATTTTTTTATAATTTAGAAATAAAACATGTCTATGAAAAAATATTTCTTGTTCATCCTTCCTATAACCGTTTTAGTAAGTTGTGGAAGATTTAATAAAAAGGAACTCGATACTAAAAAAGATATTCGAATTGTATCTGTTTCTAAGCATTTAACGGAAATGTTGTTTGCATTGGGAAAAGGCCATGATATAGTGGCATGTGATCTCACAAGTTCCTTTCCAGACAGTGCAAAGTTATTACCAACTGTAGGTTATCACCGGGCACTTAATGCGGAAGGTATTATTTCAATGCGCCCTGATATTGTGATCCATAGTAACGATATTGGACCCGCTGCAGTATTGTCTCAATTAGAGAAAGTTGGTTTAAACATAAAGGCTTTTTCTGGTGCAAATACATTGGATAGTGCAAAATTGTTGATGACAGAACTCGGAAAGTTTTTTGGCGCAGAAAAACAATCAGATTCCTTGAATAAAAAGTTGGATCAAGATATGCAGTTGGTGGCAGTAGCTCAAAAAAATATTATCGACTCCCCAACTGTGATGATCATTCATTATGGCCAGGCCAACAATGTTTATTTTGTAATGAGTGGTAGAAAAGGTGCTGGCGATAAAATGATTGGTTATGCTGGAGGCAAAACTGCCAACTATGATGCAAAGGGAGCTCGTCAAATTAGTGCAGAAGCGATCGCCTTAGCAAATCCCGATATCATCATTGCAACCGATTATGGTTTTGATAAAATGGGTTCGGCAGAAAAATTTAAAACCATTCCAGGTGTAGCATTAACCAATGCGGCAAAAAATAATCGCATCTATCGATTCGAAGAACATGATTTGGTTTATTTTGGGCCAAGAACGGGTGAAAATATTTTTAAATTAATGGCCTTGATTCATCCAGCAAAAGATGCCCTCGAAAAATAAATACAAATTCCCCATATTGATGGTACTGCTAGTAATTATTTTACTAGCATCCATCGCATTGGGTGCAGTCCGAATTTCTTTGCATGATATGCAATTGGCTTTGATACATTGGCTTGGGGGTAATGAACCTGGGTCTATTTATGAGTCCGTTTTTATACAGATTCGATTACCACGGGTTTTACTTTGTGCTATAACAGGAGCAATACTTGCGGTTTCAGGTGTGTTAATGCAGGGTTTATTTCGAAACCCAATTATTGAACCCGGCTTAGTAGGGACCAGTGCAGGAGCAGCTCTAGGCGCTTCATTTGTTTTTGTGTTTGCTTCCTGGTTTGGATCTGAAACACAATCGTATATTGGTCCTTTTTTAGTTCCATTGTTTGCATTTGTAGGAGCGTTACTAGCCACATTTATTGTGTATCAATTATCAAAAAATAATTCACGCGTTTCAATTGCATCATTATTATTAGTAGGAGTAGCAATAAATGCAGTGGCTTTGAGTGGTACTGGATTTATGACCTATTTAGCAAGAGACCCACAAGCAAGGAGTATTAGTTTTTGGAATTTAGGAACTTTTTCAGGTGCTAGTTGGTTTCAGGTAGCAATGGTTTTTTGGGTAGCTGTAATTGTATTTACAATTTTATTCAGGGATACTAAAAATTTGAATGCCTTAATTTTAGGGGAAGTGGAAGCTGGTTATTTGGGAATCGATACAAAGCTGCTTAAGCGCAAGATTTTAATCGCCAATTCGGCCATGGTAGCAATTGCTACTTCATTTGTAGGAGTGATTGGATTTATGGGATTAATTGTACCACATGTAATGAGATTATTGGTTGGAAGCGATCACCGAAAACTAATTCCTTCATCCATGATAGCAGGTGCCACATTATTATTATTGGCAGATATGGGAGCAAGGTTATTATTAGCACCTGCTGAAATTCCAATTGGTATTATTACTTCATTAGTAGGGGCACCTGTTTATATTTTGTTGTTGAAGCGAAATAATATTATTGATAAAAGCGGAGGTTCAAATGATTGATATTATTAACTGCGCTTATCAAATTCAGGATGAATTTCTTTTAAAAGACATCAATTGTTCAATTGCTCCTAACGAATTAGTTGTAATTATGGGTGCTAATGGTGCGGGTAAGTCAACCTTGTTAAAACTAATAGCAGGGGTATTAAGTGCAAGTTCCGGTAAACTTTTTATTGATAACCAATTAATCAAAAAATATTCTGCTAATCAGCTTGCACTAAAACGTGCAGTTCTCTCACAACATTATGAAATAGCTTTTCCACTTTCTGTGAAAGAAATTATTTTAATGGGACGGTACCCCTATTTTAGAAACCATCCAAGTACAAGGGATCTATTAATTGTAAATGAGGTAATGTCAAAAATGGGAATTGAAAATTTAGCTGACCGCGCCTACCAAACTTTATCGGGAGGGGAAGCACAGAAAGTGCATATGTGTAGAGTGCTCGCGCAAATAAATGGCGAGGAGCAAAAAAATAAATTTTTACTTTTAGATGAACCTGTTTCTCATCTCGATATCAAGTATCAATACCATTTGTTGGAAATTGCGAAAGCAATGGTAAATCCAAATACTGCAATTATTGCAGTATTGCACGACATAAATCTGACACTCAAATTCGCGGATAGAATTCTTTTTATGAAGGAAGGACGCATTGTTCATGAACATCAAAAAAAAGAGTCACTTGCTATTTCTGTGATCAAACAAGTATTTGATGTGGAAGCCAGTATCATAAATTTGCCCAATGAAAATCGACAATGGGTTTGCTTTTAAATAACATTCAATTTTTTCAGGCTTTCAGTAACTGCTTTTTCTATTTCTAGTTCGCTTATGGTTTCTGGTACAAAGTTTTTGCCACTCACTTTTTCAAATAGTTCAATATATCTTTTACTAATGGTGTTGATCCATTCGTCTGTCATTTCTGGAACAGTTTGGCCTTCTTTACCCATAAAATTATTGGCAATTAGCCACTCTCTCACAAATTCCTTACTTAACTGTTTTTGTTTTTCACCTGATTGTTGCCTGGTTTCAAATCCTTCTGAATAAAAATATCTTGAAGAGTCAGGTGTATGCACTTCATCCATCAGGAAAATGGTTTCTCCAATTTTTCCAAATTCATATTTGGTATCTGCAAGAATTAAACCTTGCTTCAATGCAATTTCCTTACCTCTTTGAAAAAGTGCTAGTGCATATTTTTCTAAAATTGCCCAATCTGATGCTGTAGCCAAACCTTGCTTAAGAATCTCTTCTTTTGAAATATCTTCATCATGACCTGCATCTGCCTTCGTAGATGGTGTAATAATTGGGGTTGGGAAAAAATCATTTTCTTTTAAACCTTCTGCTAATGACACCCCACAAAGTTTTCTTGCACCAGTTTGATAGGTTCTCCAGGCATGACCAACTAAATTTCCACGCACAACCATTTCAATTTTAAACGGAATACATTTTTTTCCAATAGAAACAGTTGGAGAAGGAACCGCAACTAGCCAATTTGGACAAATATCATTCGTAGCTTCAAGCATGATAGCTGCAATTTGATTCAATACCTGTCCTTTATAGGGAATTGGTTTTGGTAATATCACATCAAATGCAGAGATCCTATCACTGGCTAACATAACCAGCCAATTTTGTTGTATGGTGTAAACGTCTCTTACTTTACCATGATAAATGGCTGTTTGTGATGGGAAATGATAATTATGCATAAACAAAAATATAGATGGGATTCGTATAAATCACTAGGAATCTGTTGTTTTTCTTAACAGAGAGAAATGATTTGTGGACAAATTAAATTTTTGCAGAAATATAACAATTGCTACTTTTAACAAAACGATCCAATTAAACTTGTTATTATGAGAAGATTCTACACGAGTTGTGTGTTAGTGTTGTTCGCTTTGGGCCTGTCTTTCAATGCCTTTGCACAACAAGCCACCAATGTTTCCGGTAGTATTAAAAATGCCAAATCAAAAGAAGCAGTTTCTGCTGTTTCAATTACAATTAAAGGAACTTCAACAGGCACTTTTACCGACGATAAAGGAAACTTTAAGTTAACTACTGTTCAAAAAACACCATTTACTGTTATTATTTCGTCAGTTGGCTATACCAATAAAGAAGTAGTAGTTAAGAGCGACAATCAGGTTATTGATATTGAATTGGATGCTGCTTTCACATTAGGGGATGAAGTTGTTGTTGCTGCTTCAAGGGTGCCTGAAAGAATTTTGGAATCTCCGGTTTCTATTGAAAGAATTGGTTCCAAAGCTATTTTAAATACCCCGGCTACTAATTATTACGATATGATCACCAATTTAAAGGGTGTAGATATTGTAGCTGCGAGTCTTACTTTTAAAAGTATTGGTACCCGTGGTTTTAATAGTTCTGGTAATACTAGATTGAATCAAATTGTGGATGGTATGGATAACCAAGCACCTGGTTTAAATTTTTCAGTAGGTAATATTATTGGATTAACAGAGCTTGATGTTGACAATATTGAATTATTGCCTGGAGCATCTTCTGCTTTATACGGACCAGGAGGTATGAATGGTACTTTGTTAATTAACAGCAAAAATCCATTTAAATATCAGGGTTTGAGCTTTCAAATTAAACAGGGTGTTTCAAACGTAGATAATTATCAACGTTCACAATCACCATTTTACGATTGGGCTGTTCGTTGGGGTAAAAAAGTAACCAACAAATTTGCGTATAAAATTGGTGCAGAATATACACAGGCTCAGGATTGGTTGGCAAATTCTGATGATAACTATAACCGAATTGGTAATCCTCAGAATCCCAATGGAGCTAAAATTCCAGGAAATAGAACTTCTGACCCCAATTATGATGGTGTAAACTTTTATGGTGACGAAACCACACAAAATATGTCGAGTATTGCTAACTTGGTATTAGCTCAAGTTCCTACAGGTTTGGTACCTGCTTCTAATGCTTTTTTAGCAGCCAATATGAACGCTAATTTAACTGCATATAATACATTTTTAAATGGAATTGGTGCCGGTGGATTAGTAACTGCTGGTATCTCTCCAATCATTTTCGGTGCATCACCTTCCCGTAACCTATTCAATAATCAAATGGTTAGTAGAACTGGTTATGCAGAAAAAGATGTGATTGATCCTACTACAAGTAATTTTAAATTATCTGGAGGTCTATATTATAAATTAACAGACAGATTAGAAGCTTCATTTACTGCAAACTGGGGTACTGGTACAACAGTATATACAGGTGCTGATCGTTATGCCATCAAAGATTTTAAAATGGGTCAATACAAGGCTGAATTGAAATCTAAAAACTGGTACGCACGTGCTTATACAACTTCTGAGAATTCTGGTAATTCTTATGTTACAACTACTACCGCAAGATTATTTAACGAAGCATGGAAACCTAGTGGTTCATGGTATCCGCAATATCTATCTGCTTATGCAACAGTATTAAATTTAAGTGGAACAGGTAATACAACTGACGCCCACAACTCAGCTAGAGGCATTGCAGATCAAGGGCGCCCTACAGGATTCCAACTTTACAACCCAATGTTTCAATCAATTGCTCAAACTCCGATTTCAAAGGGGGGGGGATTATTCATGGATAGAACTAAAGTATATACTGTAGAAGGTCAATATAATTTGACGGAAGCTTTAGGTTTAGCTAAATCTGGAACTGACTTCTTAGTAGGTGGTAGCTGGAGACAATATGTATTAAATTCTCAGGGTACTATTTTTGCCGATACTGCTGGTTCTATTAAAATTGCAGAAACTGGTGCATATGCTCAGTTATCTCAACGTTTATTTAATGATATTTTGAAACTTACGGTTTCAGGACGTTATGATAAAAATGTGAACTTTGCTGGCCATTTTACACCAAGAGCTTCTGCGGTGTTGAAATTGATGAAAGACCATAATTTGCGTTTTTCTTATCAGTCGGCTTACCGTTTTCCAACTACTCAAAATCAGTGGATCAATTTAAATACGTCTCAGGGCCGTTTAATGGGTGGTTTGCCTCAGTTGAGAGACTATTACAAATTCTCTTCTAATCCGGCGTATACTTTGGCTAGTGTAACAGCATTTGGTCAAAGTGCGGCATTAGGTGCTCCTAACCCTGGATTGTTAACAGAACAGCAGTATGGGGAATTTAAGCCTGAGTCAAGTACTTCATTCGAAGTAGGTTATAAGGGTTTATTTGCAAAAAGAATTTTAATTGATGTATATGCTTATTGGGCTAAATACAAAGATTTCCTAGGTGGTGTTACCGTTATTCAATCAAACAATGGTTCGCCTGCAGGCTTAATTGGATATAATCCCAATTTTACCCCAGGTAATGCTGCTTTAACAAGAAATATATATAGTATTTCAGTTAACCAAAGCACAGACGTAAGTACCAATGGTTGGGGTGCTTCTATTGAATATTTAATGCCTAAGAATTTCTCAATTAGTGGTAATGTGTATTCTGATAAAATCGGGGAAACTCCAGTTGGATTTGTAACATATTTCAACACCCCTAAATACAGGGTAAACGCGGCATTCAATAATTCAGGTTTCGGCCCGAAGAATTTACTTGGATTTAGCATCGTATACAGATGGTTGGATAGCTTCCATTACGATGGTACATTTGCTGCAGGTGAAGTTCCTTCATACAAAACATTGGATGCAATGGTTAGTTTAAAGTTTCCAAAAACCAAGTCAATGTTGAAAGTTGGCGGAACAAATATTTTGAACAAATACTACCGTACAGGTTATGCTAACCCACAAATTGGTGGTTTATATTATGTTAGTTTTGGATGGAATGTATTTTAATAGATAGGTTTAAAACCAACAAAAAATCCTCTTCATCCCTTTGAAGAGGATTTTTTGTTGGTAAAAAGCCAAGTCTTTTGGTTTTATAGGTGATAATCTTATATTTTTGCTCCTCATTTAATTCAAATTACTTATGCGTTCAATTGCTTTTAGAGAGGCTTTAAGAGAAGCCATGCAAGAAGAGATGAGAAGAGACGAGAGGGTCTTTTTAATGGGTGAAGAGGTTGCCGAATATAATGGCGCTTACAAAGTAAGTCAGGGAATGCTAGCCGAATTTGGTGAGAAAAGAGTAATTGATACCCCAATTGCTGAATTGGGATTTGCAGCTGTGGCTGTAGGTGCTGCTCAAAATGGGTTAAGACCAATCGTTGAATTTATGACCTGGAACTTTGCAGTTCTTCCTATGGACCAGATTCTTAATACTGCCTCAAAAATGTTGGCAATGAGCGGTGGCCAAATTGGTTGCCCTATTGTTTTTAGAGGCCCGGGTGGTAGCGCTGGTCAGTTAGGAGCACAACATAGTACAGCTTTTGAAAGCTATTATGCCAATATTCCTGGATTGAAAGTAGTATCACCTTCTAATGGATATGATGCGAAAGGCTTGATGAAACAAGCTATTCGCTATGAAGAAGATCCCGTAATGTTTATGGAAAGTGAAGTGATGTACGGAGATAAATGTGAAGTTCCAGAAGAAGAATATTATATCCCATTAGGAAAAGCAGATGTTAAAAGACAAGGTAGAGATGTAACCATAGTTTCCTATAATAAAATGATGAAGGTAGCATTAGGTGCTGCTGTAGAATTAGAAAAAGAAGGAATTAGTGCAGAGGTAATTGATCTAAGAACGATTCGCCCGCTTGATTGGGAAACTATTGTAGAAAGCGTTAAAAAAACAAATAGATTAGTTATTGTAGAAGAACAGTGGCCATTTGCTTCTATTTCATCTGAAATTACCTATCGAATTCAAAAAGAAGCATTTGATTATTTAGATGCCCCAATACGTAGAATTACCAGTGCAGATGCGCCTATGCACTATGCGCCTAATTTGGCGGCCTTGGCAATTCCTGATATTGAAAGAACGGTTCGACTTGTAAAAGAAGTAGTTACCCAAAAAAAATAACAGCTGGTTATAATTAATAATTTCATCAATCCCGAAACATCTTATTAAAGAAGTTTCGGGATTCTTATTTTTATAGAGTGAAATACATTTACTTTTTCTTTTTGATATGGATAACAGAGGTAAAAGCTCAATCTGTATCTAATCAAATAAATCATATGGATAGTTTAGTTCCCGTATTGGTTCAGGCTTTTACGGTTCAAACTAAATGGAAGGAATCGGCTGCTGCTGTTGCTATCCTTAGCCAATCAGATTTCAACTCCTATGCTCCAAACTCGTTCGTACCTTCTTTTAATAAAATTTCGGGAGTAAGAATAGAAGAAAGATCTCCGGGTAGTTATCGTTTATCTATTCGTGGAAGCCTTTTGAGATCTCCCTTTGGCGTTAGAAACACTAAAATATATTGGAATGAATTTCCTTTATCTGATGCTACAGGGAATACTTATCTGAATGTAATGGATATCAATCAGCTTGATGCAGCAGAAGTGGTTAAAGGACCTGCAGGTAGTATTTATGGTGCCGGTACAGGTGGTGTTGTTTTATTGAAATCACTACTGCCATTTTCTGATACAACCTTACATACACTGAAAGCCGGGGTGGAATATGGTTCTTTTGGATTGATGAAAGAGCAAATTTCATGGGCACAAAGGAATAAGCATTTTAGTAGTGAACTAAAGCATTCTTATCTGCAATCTGAAGGTTATCGAGAACAATCAAAAATGCGCAGATTCAATTTACTCTATCAAGCATCTATTGATTTTGTACAACATCGAATTGACTTTCTAGGATGGGTAACTGATTTGTATTATCAAACTCCTGGCGGGATTAACTTGGCACAAATGCAAGCCAATCCTCAACTTTCAAGGCAACCCACAACCATTTTACCTGGAGCGATTCAACAAAAGGCGGCTATCTATAATAAAACCATTTTTGCAGGATTGAAGGAACAATGGAAAATAAATAAACGTTTCAATTTACATGCTTTCACAACACTCAATAACACACAATTTAAGAACCCGTTTATTACAAATTATGAATTTAGGAATGAAACGAATGCTAGTTTAGGAGCCAAATTTATATTGCATACAAACAACAATACTTTGCAATGGATTAGCGGCTTTGAATGGCTTTTTAATCATTCTGTAATAACAGATTTTGGAAATAAAAAGGGGATACCAGATACTTTGCAATTCAATGATCATGTAAACGCAAATCAATGGAGCGTGTATTCCCAATTGCAACAATTATTTTGGAATAAACTACATGTTACTGCGGGTTTTAGCATTAACAAACAATCTTATCAATACCAACGTGTTTCTGATCTATTTTCAGTTTTGCAAAAGAAAACAACAGATCTGGTACCTGCACCACGTATTTCAATTTTGTATGATCTAACTAATTCAATGGCAGCATATAGCATAGCGGCATATGGCTTTTCGCCCGCTTCATTAGCTGAAGTTCGTCCATCTGATGGTAATTATTACGGAGACCTAGCACCTGAGAAAGGATGGAATGTAGAAATGGGGATTAAAGGATACTTATCAAATCAAATTATTCAGTTCGACCTTGCTTATTATCATTTTCGATTGAATGACGCTATTGTAAGAAGAAATAATGCAGCCGGTGCAGAATATTTTATCAATGCAGGATCTACTTTACAACAGGGGGTAGAATTTACAGTAAAAGCAAACCTTCTTAAAAATCAATCTGGCTTTCTCACAAATTTCTCAATTTGGAGTTCACAAAGTTTTCAACCCTACCATTTTATAAGCTATCAACAAGCCAACATTAGCTATTCGGGTAATAATTTAACAGGAGTTCCTAGAAATATTTTTGTGACAGGCTTCGATCTCCTTATCCTAAAAAAACTACAATGGTACACAACTTTGAATTGTGTATCCCGTATACCTTTAACAGATGCAAATGATGTATTCGCAGATCCGTATCAATTACTTCAATTAAAACTTGAATACCCATTCAAGATACAAAATTGTCAAGTACGCTTTTATGCAGGGGTAGACAATGCATTAAATCAGGTTTACAGTCTTGGTAATGATATTAATGCAGCAGGGAAAAGATATTACAATACTGCAGCTGAAAGAAACTTTTTTGCAGGAATTCATTTTACTTTGGATAAATAGGGCTTTGATTATCTTCGCACAACTGAATTAAATAAAATCTATGGCGCAAATTCTAATTATTGATGATGAACGTTCTATCAGGAATGTGTTGAAAGATATTTTAACCAATGAAGGTTTTAAAGTAGAGGAAGCCGCCGATGGGGAAGAGGGACTTAAAAAGTTTCAATCTAACAGTTTTGACTTGGTTTTGTGCGATATTAAAATGCCCAAATTAGATGGGTTAGAGTTTTTAGATAGTGTTATTCAGGCAAATTCGGAAGTTCCAGTTATTATGATCAGTGGACACGGAAATATTGAAACGGCTGTTGATGCTGTAAAAAAAGGAGCATTTGATTACATAGCAAAACCGCCAGACCTAAATCGATTGTTAATTACCATTAGAAATGCATTAGATAAAAACAATCTGGTAAAAGAAACGAAAGTATTAAAGCGAAAAGTTTCTAAAGTACAAGAGATTATTGGTAATAGTGATGCCATCACAAAAATCAAAGAAACTATTGAAAAAGTAGCAGCAACAGACGCCAGAGTATTGGTTACTGGCGAAAATGGAACTGGTAAAGAATTGGTGGCAAGGTGGCTTCATGAAAAAAGTAATCGATCAGCTGGACCAATCATTGAAGTTAACTGTGCTGCCATTCCTTCTGAATTAATTGAGAGCGAATTGTTCGGACATGAAAAGGGCTCGTTCACGTCAGCAATCAAACAGCGTATCGGTAAATTTGAACAAGCAAATGGTGGTACGTTGTTTCTTGACGAAATTGGAGATATGAGCTTGTCGGCTCAGGCAAAAGTGTTAAGGGCTTTACAAGAATCAAAGATTACAAGAGTAGGGGGCGATAAAGAAATTATGGTGGATGTTCGTGTAATTGCTGCCACTAATAAAGACCTCTTAAAAGAAGTGGAATTAAAGAATTTCAGATTGGATTTATACCATCGATTAGGCGTTATTCTAATTCAGGTACCCTCATTGAATCAACGGTTAGAAGACATTCCTTTATTAGTAGAAAAATTCTTGATAGATATTGCTCAGGAATATGGTCAGGCACCTAAAGCAATTGATAAGAAAGCAATGGACGCCTTGCAGATGCATAATTGGACGGGCAACATTAGAGAGCTAAGAAATGTTGTGGAAAGATTAATTATCCTTTCAGGCAAAACAATTACAGCAGCAGATATTTCTAGTTTTGTAATTCCGGGTTCATGAAATGAATCGGGAATTGCAACATCTCATCAATTGATTTCAAGATGATTAGATTGGGTGAGCTAACGCTTATGTTTTTTGTGAGTGGTCCAGACACTATGAGCATTACATTTGGAAACGCTATGATATACTCTTTCACAAGTTCGTTCATAGTCTTACCTGAAAGATTTGTGATGTTGTGAAAATATAAATGTGTTATTGGCATATTCTTAACGCAAAAAGATACATCTTCCATTTTAGAATCAATACCCAGATAGCAAACCCGCCGGCCATTTTTCTTTAAAAGCCATTGAATAAATAATAAAGGGATCTCATGAAACTCTCCTGCTGGAGCAAATAATAATAGGGTATCCTTTGAATCGTTAGAAAGTTGTGGCATTTCTTCAATTGCCTTTATAATTCTTGATTTGATAAGATTGGAGGCAAAATGTTCTTGAGATGGTATCATATGGTTGGTTAACCAGAGTAGCCCTATCCTCCTCAATAAGCCATAAGCAATATCTGTAATGGCTTTTTGCAAACCATATTGTTTGATGGCACTCTCAAAAATTGAATTAAAATTAGATGAGTCATATTCAATTAATGCATTTATTAATTGCAATATATATGCCTCTGTGGATTTTGAATTTTTTTGATCAATATGAGCAAATGTGGTTACCGCTTCAGTACTTAGTTTTGCGATCTGGGAAATTTTGAAATCAGATTCGTATAAATAGGTGATTCGCAGAATCGTTTTGAGGTCTTCATTGTCAAAAAAGCGGTGATTACTATCCTTTCGCTTCGACACAATTAAATTGTACCGTTTTTCCCAAATACGAAGTGTATGGGCCTTTATGCCAGTTAGATTCTCTATGTCTTTAATACTGAAGTATTGCATCCTTATTGAAAATCGGTAACTAAAATTCTAGTTAAATTAAGGCATATTTAGATTACAGTTAACATATTTAAGAAAACTTTTCATTTAGAAAAGATAAAGTGTGATTGAAAAGGATATTTTTGTCATTAATAATTGAATATTATGGGTTTAATCTTGTTTTTTGTAGGTTTAATAGGATGGCATGTTGGTATGTATGGCATGTTTGAGAAGGCGGGAATAACGCCTTGGAAAGCTTTTGTGCCTTTCTATAATACATGGTTGATCGTGGAAAAGACTAAATTGAAGAAGTATTGGTTTTGGTTACAGTTAATTCCTGTGGCCGGACAGTTTATTACAGTTTGGATTACCATTATTTTTGTGATGCAATTCAAAAAGGTTAATATACTGCATCATACCGCCGCTGTTCTTTTGCCATTTATTTATTTCCCTTATTTAGGATTCTCGAAAAATGAAAAATTTTACGGCCCTTCTATAATGGGCTTATACCATAAACCTGCTTCCAGGGAGTGGATCGATGCCGGAGTATTCGCAATTGTTGCCGCAACTATTATCCGAACATTTGTTTTTGAAGCATATGTAATTCCATCTGGAAGTATGGAAAAAACTTTATTGGTAAACGATTTCCTTTTTGTAAATAAGATGAGTTATGGTGCAAGAATACCCCAAACACCTTTAGCTTTTCCGTTTGTTCATAATACCATGCCGGGATCAATTACAACTCCTTCATATTTAAAATGGATTCAAATACCTTACAAACGTCTGCCAGCTTTTACTCCAGTAAAAAGAAATGATGTGGTAGTATTTAATTTTCCAGCAGGGGATACTATCATTAACCTTGCAGAATATGGCAGTAAAAGACCCTATTATGATGTTTTGAGAACTGAATTTAAAGGAGATAGAGAAGCTTTGATGAATCAATTCCCTGTGCTTGTACACCCAATGGATAAAACAGATAATTATATTAAACGTTGCGTAGCAGAAGGTGGAGATATCTTGCAAATTAAAAATGCGGAGGTATTTATCAATGGTGAAAAAGCTTACCTGCCAAAGTCATCTCAAACTGAATATTTGGTTGAAACCAATGGCACAAATTTCACGGAAGAGTTTTTAATGAGTGAACTTGGCATAAATGTTCAAGACACGGATGGCCAAATTCAAACAATAGAAAACAAACCGAATATTTTTAAAATTAACATGACTCCTCAGGAATTTGAATTAGTTAAAAAACAGCCCAATGTAAAATCAGTGTCGCTTTTTATTGACAATTATGTGGGCGGTTATTTTCCATATGATGATGCTAATTTTCCATACAGCCTCGATAATTTCGGACCCATTAAAATTCCCAAAAAAGGCGACGCGATTACTTTAACACCACAAAATATAGCACTCTATAAAAGATTAATTACCGATTATGAGCACAATCAATTGATTGAGCAAAACGGAAAGATTATCATTAATGGAAATGAAACAAGCACTTATACACCCATATACAATTATTATTGGATGATGGGAGATAATCGGCACCGAAGCCAGGATAGCCGTTTCTGGGGCTTTGTTCCTGAAACACATGTGGTAGGTAAGGCATCTATGATTTGGTTTAGCTATGATAAAGGTCCTCGTTGGGGTCGCTTGTTCAATAATATCAAATAACATACCTTTAATAACC
>JANYEA010000106.1 GCA_025363385.1 Bacteroidota bacterium
AAAATAATAACAATTAAAAAAATCATATCATGAAAAAAGATAAAATAATTTATTGGACAGCTACAGCTATTATCGCATTATTTGAAGGGCTTATGCCTGCACTAACTTCACAAACGGAATTAGCAAAAGAAGGAATAAGACATTTGGGTTATCCTGAATATTTTGGCAATGCGTTAGTTGTTTTTAAAATTTTGGGAGTTTTAGTATTAGTTATTCCGCGAGTACCAAACCAGATAAAAGAGTGGGCCTACGCAGGTTTTGCATTTAACTTTATATTTGCTACAATTAGTTATGGAGCTGTTGATGGGTTAAATGGCCAAACCTTTTTTCCACTGATCGTATTTGCAATTTTAGCAGTTTCTTATCTCTACTATCACAAAAATTTACAAACAACTATGTCTAAAAAATAAAAATTATGGCACAAATTAATCCACACATCAACTTTAACGGCAATGCCGAAGAAGCATTCAACTTTTACAAATCAGTATTTGGCGGTGAGTTCGCAAAAATTATGCGATTCAAAGACCTTGCAAGTGCTGAATTCTCTGTTTCAGAAAAGGAAGAAAACAAAATTATGCATATTGCTTTGCCTATTGGTAAAGGTAGTATGCTGATGGCAAACGATGTCCCAGAAATTATGGGACGAACAAATGAAAATGAGAACAGAAGTAAAATTGTAATTAGTGCAGAAAGTAAAGAAGAAGCTGACAAATTATTTAGCGGACTTTCCGTAGGAGGAAAAATTGAAATGTCTATAGCCGACAGCCCTTGGGGTTCATATTTTGGTATGTTTAGAGACAAATATGGAATAGAATGGATGGTAGATTTTGACCCAAATTATAAAGGTCAGTTATAAAAAGTAAAAAACGAACGGATAATTGCGCTTTTCAACAAATTGTAATCATACCTCCTAAAAGAAGAATCAAAACAAGGCCGTATATTAGCCCCGTTATTTGAACGAATTGCCTTCACGTGGTTTCCTTTAGGAGATGTTCATACACCTCCTAAATCCGAGCAAGCTCCCTTGTATCTTTAAGGAGTTTATTCATATTTGGTGTGGAAGGGGGGTGTATATTTAAATGAAAAAGATCTCTGATAACTAAATGTTACAGAGGTTTTTTTATTTTAGCCAGGAATTCAGCAGAGAATGAATTTTTCTGTTTATAGCTAGAGTAATACAATTAGATGATAATTGATTAACGCAAGCCAATACACTTTCTCTGCAAAATTATTTTGGCTATTCAAAGTAAAGTCTTTCAATTGTTCTGCTTTCTCCTCAAAAGTTTTGCCCTACATATATTCTCAAGTTTAAAAAAACTAACATTAAAACGCTTTCCTTTTTAAATTCGAAAAATATTCAAAACATTCTGCGATTGAGAATATGTGAATTATGTAAATTGAAGATATAGTAGTGTAACTTATTTAAAATATGAAGTTGCAACTTTGGTGTTCATTATAAAAAATATAAACTATGAAAATCTCTACACAAAAGTCAAAAAAAGCCTTAATCAACATGAAGTGCGTTCTTGGAACGGCTCTGACGATTGCTTTAATAATGCCTACTTCTGCCGTGTCTCAAACTTCGCCGGCGACGGTGAATCTTGGAACTTCTGGTAGTTTTGTGGTGCTAGCAAAATCAGGAATTTCAAATACAGGAACTACTTCAATTATTGGAGATATTGGTGTTAGCCCTAATAACGCCAGTTCCATAACAGGATTTGGCTTAATAGCCGATGCCTCAGGTCAATTTGCAACTTCATCTATAATTACTGGAAGAGTTTATGCGTCAAATTATGCGCCCCCAACACCAGCAAAAATGACTGCAGCTGTGAGTGATATGCAAACTGCATATACCGATGCAGCCGGACGAGCACCTAATTTTACTGAACTGTACACTGGAAATCTAACCGGAAAGACCTTAACTACGGGTGTTTATAAATGGAGTACTGGAGTTCTGATATCTGCGGGAGGCCTTACTATCTCAGGTAGTGCAACTGATATTTGGATCTTCGAGATCGCACAAGACTTAACTGTAGCTAACGGAGCCACTATTACTCTTAGTGGAGGCGCAAAGTCATCCAATATATTTTGGCAAGTAGCCGGCCAAACTAATCTTGGAACAACATCTAGCTTTAAAGGAATCATATTGTGTCAAACAATGATAAATATACTAACA
>JANYEA010000110.1 GCA_025363385.1 Bacteroidota bacterium
CTGCTGAATATGAATACAGGTTCAACAGAAGAAACAGAAGGAAGGGATTATTCAATGATGTTTTACAAAGAATGATTCATCAAATTCCACATCCTTACAACTACCTAAAAACACTTTGCGTTTATAATACCTAATCCTATAAAATATTTAAAAAAGGATATTTGTGAAAAGTAGAATAGAATTTGTGAGCAGTAATAAAAAAAAGCCCTGCATTCGCAAGGCTTTAGGATTTCAATTCCCCCCCGGTTATTGAAACTATGGTAAAATTATAGGGAATACATGTAAGAATAGCATCTACTTTGTGAACAGCCCATATTATTTTGTGAAATGGCTTATTAACTTACTAAAGGGATATAAAGTAACACTTTAGTTCCGCTATCAATTCCATGTTCGTCGTTTAAGTCAACAAAACTTACTGTAATGTTTTGCTCTTTCCCTTGATTTAATAATTCCAGTCTTCGCTGTGTTGCCCCAGTAGCAAAGCTTGTATGCTTTTTTTCTCGCATACGATTTATTTCGTAAGATCTTTTTCGCCCAATACCATTATCAGTAATTACACATAACAAAGTATTGTCATTGAATAATGAAAATGTTAATGATAATTTCTTTTCGCCCAATTTATGCATCAATCCATGTTTAATAGCATTCTCTACATACGGTTGAATTAACATGGCTGGGATACGTATATTATAAGTATATAACATGTCGGCCACTTTGATTTCATATTCAAAATATTCTTCAAATCGAAGTGCTTCTAATTCAAGATATAGCTTTAATGAGCGCAATTCATCATCTAAAGGAATGGCTACTTTATTACTTTGATCAAGAATTAACCTCATCAGGTCGGCGAACTTTCCCAAATAGGTATTCGCTTGTTTTTTATCATTCAATAAAATAATCTCCTGAATAGAGTTAAGTACATTAAAAATAAAATGCGGGTTCATTTGAGCTTTTAATGCACTTAATTGTGAATTTCGAATATCATCCAACACACGTACTTTTTCAATTTCTTCTACATTTTTCTTTTTGAGTAAATTAATTCTATTATTATAAAACAAATAAGAGGCAACCAATAAGAAAAGAGAAGATATAAATATTACCCATCCCCGCTTCCACCATTCTAGTTCAATCTGAAAACCTATCTTGGCATTTTCTTTACTGATTAATCCATCTTCATTTAACACTCTTGCTTCAAACAGATAATTTCCTGAAGGTAGAGATGCATACCTAATTATATTTTGAGAAGCACTTGCACTAACCCAATTAGTATCTGATCCAATTAAACGATATTGAAACGTAAAACCACCCGAGCTTTTAATAGATATTCCCTGCAATGCAATTGAGATTGTATTCATTGAATGAGGCAGTATTATTTCTGAACTGTCTTCCATTTTTTTACCATCAACACTAAAAGAATTAATAAAAATATTTGGAGCTTCTCTATTGATTGGGTCAATAGTTTCCGGAAAAAATTGAATTCCTTTTGAAGTGGCTAAATAAACAGTATCTCTCAGTACAACTACATCGTACAATTCTTGTTTAGCAGCATTATTTGCAATTACTAATTTGGTGAATTGATGGGTTCTGATATCATATCCTTGTACCGCACCTGGCATAATCATCCAAATGGCATCCTCGTCTGTTGCTATTCTTTTAACCCTGTTACTCAATAATCCTTTTTGTTGGGTGAGGTGTTGAACCACTTTTTTATTCTTAACAAGGTACAATCCTTGATTAATTGTAGCTATACACATGGTACCATCACTCAGCTCTGCAAAATGAAATGCAATGATTGGTTGCTTGGTTTCGGGGTCATTAAAAATTTTCCACTGATGATTTTCATGAAATTGCAAGCCATCCACAAAACCTGCCCACAAAATTTTTTCACTCTCCTGATACCAGATCCCCTTATTTCTTTGCTTCAATAAGAAGGCACTTTGATATTGGCTTTTAACAATTTTCAAGATTGAATCTTGTTCAGTATTAAATTCTTTCTTAATTATTTTATTGAAATAAGCTGGATTTTTGTAAACTGAAGCAACCAAAGCATTTCCAGAGCTAAATATTACCCCATCCTTTCGAAAAAAATAATCCTTTGCTGAAGAGCCAAAATTTTTCTCTTCATATTTCCCCGTTTTTAAATCAAGTACATCTGTTAACAATTTCGACAAATACAATTTATTATTTACAGAGTCGTACTCCATGGCTTGTATGAATCGCTCATACAATTGCTTGATCTTGTGTACCGGCCGATTTGTGAATTTTTTATATTCAAAAATCTCTCCTGCAATGGAAGCCGCAAATAATATTCCGTTTTTCCCAATTTTAATATTACTAACACCATCTGTTTTTAATCCCAATTCAATTCCACCAGAAATCCAAATATTCAAATCAGGAATTTGAAAAATTCCATTTTTTAAAGTGCAGATCCAAATGCTCCCCTCTTTAGTTTTAAGAATTCCAGAAATTGATTCATTCTTTAAAAAATATTTCTGAACATAATAACCATTTACATTTTTTTTAACCCATAATAAACCGACTTCAGTTCCAATAAATAGGTTTCCGGCATCGTCGTCATAAACCGATAATGGATACAATTTTAATTGTTGCAAAATTGCAGAAACAGGATGTACATAAAGGCCTCCATTATTATAATAATACAAGAAGGGTTGCTTGTCGTTTGGATTCCTTCTTTGTAACCCAAGGGTTTGCCTATTTTTAAAAGAAGTGTAAAACTGAAATTGATTCACAAGTTTAGATTTCAAGTTGCGGGTTCCATCCAGATCATAAATAGGTATCAGTTTGATAGAATTATCTGATTCGAGAGAGAATAGTTGTGCATGATTCAACAATGTAAATACTATTTTCCCATCAAACATTTTTGCAACAGCCTGTTTTGGATTAACATCATCTACTATTTTTTCCGGCTTTTCTTTCTGATCTTTAAATCGATAGATATAGTTTTCATTATTATCAATGATGAGATCATTGTTATTGTCGATGGTAAAATCTGCTAATTGGGTCTTATAATACTTTTCCCATGGTTGATACGAATAAACCGAATCTCCCTTTGCATAAAATATTTGTCCGCTAAAATTATTAAACCACATTTTTCCATCCCGGTCTTCTATCAAACCACTTACAGATGCACCTCTTGAATTGGTATTATTAAAAAGAAAAAAACTATTCCCATCATACCGCACTAATCCTGCATCGGTTCCTATCCATAAAAAACCTTTTTTATCTTGTCTTAAACTATAGATCTCATTAGAGGGAAGTCCGTTTGATACATCATAATGTATATAGGAAGGTTCCTGAGCAAATAATTTGTCAGAAAATAAAAACGATAAAGAGAAAAGAAAATAAAAGGTACTTCTGAAAAGCATCAATAAATCTAAAGATTCTGAGCGGATGAAAAGCTACTCTTTAAAAATTAATCATTTATTCTTCCCATGCACCGGCACCTTCCCGCACCAATTCATAAGAATCTTTGGTACAATCAATAATTGTGGATGGAACCATCCCCCCGATACCACCATCTACTACGATATCCACAAGATTCTTGAAATTCTCATAAATCAATTCTGGATCGGTATACTCTTCTACCATATCTCCCGGTAATGAGGCAGACAATATGGGATGTCCTAATTCCTGTACAATTGTTCTGGCTATATTATTATCTGGGATCCTCAGTCCGATGGTACTTTTCTTACTCTGCAAAATTTTGGGAACTTCTTTACTTGCAGGTAAAATAAAGGTATACGGACCGGGTAAATAGTTCTTCAGTAAACGATATAAAGGGGTGCCGATACTTTTGGTGTATTTACTCAAGTCGCTTAAATCGTGACAAACAAAACTTAATTGTGCTTTTGAAGGTTCTACGTGCTTGATCAATGCAATACGTGAAATTGCCTTTTGCTGAAAAATATCACATCCCAACCCATAAATGGTATCAGTTGGATAAATAATTACGCCACCTGATAATAAACAATCTACGATCATTTTCAGGTACCTGGGGTTCGGATTATCTGGATGAACTTGCAATAACATAGGAAAATCAATCTATTACAAAGTTAATTGATAACAGCCCTAATAATCCACTAAATAAAAAGAGGTGGCAAAAAGCCACCTCTTTTTGGTTTGTAACCCCCAATGAAACTGTTTACCTAGAAAGGTGTATTGGTAATAGCCAACTGCAGTTTATCCATGGTAAAAGTAGGGGGGGCCATGTTATAAAACAACGTAGAAAACACCGAATTTTTACGGTGTTTTCACCCTATTAATTCAGTTAAAAAACCATCGTAAATTTAAAATACTTATGAGAATTTCGTAATGCGATTTTAGCAGCTTATTTATCGGTTACCCCTGAACAGATATCTCTGTTGCTATTTTTAGAAAACTAACGCTATGACTAAAATTGCTATCGTGGATGATCATATCCTCTTTAGAAGGGGATTGTCTATTATCATCAATTCATTTGCTGAGTACAAAATAATTTCTGAAGCCAGTAATGGCAAGGAGTTTGTAAATAGTTTAAATCCGAATAATTTACCTGGGATTGTATTATTAGATATTACAATGCCCGAAATGAATGGTTACGAAACAGCCAGATGGTTGTTTACACATTACCCGGGCATTAAAGTTTTAGCGCTTAGTATGCTAAATGAAGAAAAGGCAATCATTAAAATGCTGAAAAATGGGGCTAAGGGATATATTTTAAAAGATAGTGAACCCCAAGAATTAAGAACAGCCCTAGACAGCATTGTTGTAAAAGGTATCTACCTCAATGAACTCATGTGCTCTAATATCATCCATTGTATGAATAATCAATTTGAAGAAGACCAGGAATCTTTTAAAAGAAGAACCGAATTAACTGAACGTGAATCAGAATTTCTAAAACGTGTTTGTAGCGATATGTCGTACAAACAAATAGCTGATACCATGTTTCTAAGCCCAAGAACCATCGATGGTTACAGAGACGCATTGTTTCAAAAACTAAATGTGCAAACCCGTATTGGTTTAGTATTGTATGCCATCAGAAACGATATCGTAAGTATTTAAGATTTTACAGTTGGAACAAAGAAAAGCCCCATTCATTTAATTGATATGGGGCTTTCACTATTAATTATTATTATTAAACTATTTCCCAAACTTCTTTACCGCGGATCAATTTATCTAAATCGCCCTTGCCTTTTGAAGCAATGGTTTCTTCAATTTGCATGGCCATATCATCTTCATAGCATGCTCTATCAGTTTGATAAAAAACACCAAACGGACGCGGGAAATGCTTGCCAGATTTATTTGGGTCATCAAACATTCTTACCAAGGCCTGAGCTTTGTAAAAATCTTGTTCATCATGGATCCACAGATCATCTAAACTAATAGTTCCATCCAGGTCTACCACTACTGGCTTCATTCCCTCAATCTTAATACCATATTGCTGATTGGCACCAAAAACCAGTGGCTTACCGTGTTCTAAATATAAACCCTGTTCAGCTTTGGTTGCTTTTTCAGTAAAGATTTCATAAGCTCCATCATTAAAGATGTTACAGTTTTGATAGATCTCTAAGAATGATGAGCCTTTGTGCTGATTGGCACGTGTTAACATGTATTGTAAATGCTTGGGATCACGATCCATACTTCTTCCAATAAAAGTTGCATCAGCACCTAATGCCAATGCTAAAGGATTAAATGGATGATCAATACTTCCGAACGGACTAGATTTTGTAACCTTGTGTTGCTCTGATGTTGGTGAATACTGACCCTTTGTTAAACCATAGATCTGGTTATTAAACACCAATAAATTTACGTCCAGATTTCTACGAAGCATGTGTATAGTGTGGTTACCACCAATGCTCATACTATCGCCATCTCCCGAAACAATCCATACACTTAATTCTGGGCGACTAGCTTTTAAACCACTTGCAATGGCTGTGGCACGACCATGAATGCTGTGCATCCCGAATGTATTCATATAATAAGGGAAACGACTACTACATCCAATACCACTTATAATGGCAATATTTTCTTTTGGAACACCAATCGTTGGCATTACTTTTTGTACCTGAGCCAGAATAGAATAATCACCACATCCAGGACACCAACGAACTTCCTGATCTGTTGCAAAATCTTTAGCGGTCAAAACAGGGGCCGCTGTTGCAGTTTCACTCATTTGATAGATTTTATATAAGGACAAAACAATGGAATCAAAATATTGCCGCTAAAGTTACGATATTAAAGGGTAGTAAACCGCTAAAAATACATCTTAACTTTAATTTTTGGCTATCCTTTCAATAGCTCTTCCCAAAATTCAGCAGCCCTTCTTGTATGAGGTATCACAATGGTTCCTCCCACAATATTGGCTACTGCAAAAATTTCATACAATTCTTCTGTACTCACTCCTAGCTCAAAACACTTGCCTAAATGGTATTTGATGCAATCATCACAACGTAATACCATGCTCGAAACCAATCCCAACATCTCTTTGGTCTTTTTATCCAAAGCCCCGGCATCATAGGTGTTGGTATCCAAATTCCATAGCCTTTTCATCACCAGGTTATTCTTATCCAATATCACTTCGTTCATCCGCTCACGATAATCGTTGAACTCATTTACTAATTCGCTCATTATTTAGATTTTGGAAGTAAAAATACTAACAGAACCTTTGCGTTGGCCATTTATTTGTACTTTAAACTTATAAATGATCTACATGAAAAAAATTTGTTTAGTATTCCTCCTTATCGGCTTTCAACAAGCATTTGCACAGGACGGCAAAGAACCCATTAAGGTGTCCGACATGTTAAAAATCAAACAGTTAAGTGCCGTTACCATTAGCCCCGATGGAAGTCAGGCTGCTTTTGTGGTAAATAGTATTGAACCTGAAGCCGATAGTAAATGGGAATCGAAATACCTGAACCAATTATATTTAGTAAAAACAGACGGTTCTGCAGATCCAAAAGCTTATACTTTCAAAGACAATGCCTCTCAACCATCCTGGAGCCCCGATGGTAAACAACTGGCTTTTGTTCGGGTAATAGATACGAAGCCCCAGATCTTTTTAATGTCGCTTTCGGGAGGAGAGCCCATACAATTTACCAAGTTTAAATACGGTGCATCTAACCCAAAATGGAGCCCAGATGGCAAACAGATCTTATTCTCTGCCGCCATTAGTTTAAGAGAGCTTTTAAAAGATACCACACTGAATCCGAAAAAAGAGATCCCAAAATGGCCTTACGAAAAACCAGGATTTGATCAGAATCAGCAGTTGATTGCCAATAATGCCAAGCCCGACCCAGATGGAAACTTAGATGAAATAAGGGCTTATCTCGACAATAATGCGAATGATAAGAAGGCCAAAGTGATCAATAAATTAAACTTCCAGGAAGAAAGCACCACTAGTGCTGAAATATCTTTCAACCATTTTTTTATTGCCCCAATTGCTAATGGTAATCAAACTTCTGCTGTAACGCATGGATTTTACAGATATACATCGGCAGATTTTACACCCGATGGAAAACAGTTGATCATTACTGGAAATAGAGATTCATTGCAACACCCCGACCGGGCTTTAGAATCGGAGATTTATATATGTCAATCAGATGGCAGCAACCTGCAAAAAATACTGGGTGCCAAGGGTATGCAATACAATAGTGCCAAACTATCTCCTTCCGGAAAATGGCTGGCATTTCAATTTGGCAACACTTCATTTGTAGATGTTCCACAATTGGCCTTCATGCCACTTAATGGTACAAGTAAAGACATTCAAGTGTTAGCTTTTGATCGAAATAAGGGTGGATTAACCTGGACGGCCGACGAACAATGGATCTATTTCACTGCTCAATCAAACGGCGGACAACCTCTTTACCGCATTAATATCAGCAGTAAAAAAGCAGAGGCCTTATCTGATTTTAATTCGGGTATCCTTTCTTTTGATATAAATAAAAATCAATTGGTGTATGTAAAAACGGAAGTCAACAATCCCTCAGAGTTATATTTCTCAGATCTAAGTATGAAGAAATCGAACCTCGCGAGCAGTTTTAATTCAGGCTGGCTGGCCAATAAGCAATTATCCTACCCCGAAAAAATGAGCTTTGTAGATGAGAAAGAGTTAACTGTAGAGTATTGGGTAATGAAGCCAATAAATTATGAAGCCGGAAAAAAATATCCTGCAATTCTAGATATTCATGGCGGACCATCTGCTATGTGGGGACCAGGCGAACTTTCCATGTGGCACGAGTTTCAATACTATGCTTCCAAGGGCTATGCCGTTGTGTATGGCAACCCCAGAGGGTCTGGCGGATATGGTTCTGCTTTTTTAAGAGCCAATATCAACGATTGGGGTAAGGGGCCCACTTTTGATGCACTTACTTATTTGGATAAATCGGTGGACCTGGGGTTTATCGATACTTCAAGATTAGCAGTAACTGGCGGATCTTATGCAGGTTATCTGGTAGCATGGATTGTAGGGCATGATCAAAGATTTAAGGCCGCTTGTTCTCAACGTGGGGTATATGATCTCTCTACTTTTTTCGGAGAGGGCAATGCCTGGCGTCTGGTGCCAAATTATTTTGGAGGTTATCCTTGGGAAACCGCCACTAAAGCCATTTTGGAAAGGGAATCGCCCATTACCTATGTTACCGATATGCATACCCCTTATATTATATTTCATGGCGAAAACGACCTGAGAACGGGTGTAATTCAGGGTGAGATGTTATATCGAAGTCTAAAAATTTTGGGTAGAACCGTAGAATATGTGCGTCATCCGGGTGGAACACATGAGTTAACCCGCACTGGTAACAACCGTCAGAGGATCGATCAGATGCTCAGAACCTTGGAGTTTTTTGAACGATTCATCAAACATTAATTGTGCAATTGTTTTAACCAATCTTGTATAGCCAGAATCACTTTTAGAGAAACATCTTGTCTGAATTTTGTGTCGATTACTTTTTTTTCATCGTCGGCATTACTCAGAAAAGCAATCTCTAAAAGTGCGTTTGGAAAATCAGTGGGTTGATTTAAAGTGAAATTAAAATTTCCCACATTTCCAAATTCGCTCAATTTTAATTCGAGCATTCTTTTCAATAATGCCTGCGTTAAAGGACGAAATCCGATATGCTTATAATAAGTGCTCACACCAGAAACTAATTCGTTGGCAGAGGAATTAAAATGCAAAGAAATTAAAAAATCGGGGCTCTGTTCTTGCAGAAATAAAATGCGGTCTTTGATGTCGAAACTGGTATCGGTATTTCTTGTCATGATCACCTTTTTTACGCCCAGTTTTTTCAAATTTTTCTCTAAAGATTTTGCATAAAGTAATGTGTATTCTTTCTCGCTGGTTTTTCTTTTGATGCCTTCCGCACCAGAATTATTACCTCCATGACCAGCATCAATTGCAATCACCATCTTTTTGATGTCTAATATGGCGGGTTGCCTTTTTACACGTAGCACTAAATTTTTTCCTATATAAGACAGGCTGTAACCCCAGTGCTGTGTATGTTTCAGCTCGATGGTGATACGTACCACGTCGTCTTCCACCTGATTATAGTACACATTTTTAATTTCTTTTACAGATTGCAACTGAGTAATCCAATTGGTATTTGATTGGACCCCATAAATGTCAATCATAATTTTAGATGGCTCAATTTCCATCCATGACTTATAGGGCAAGTGCTCATCCATATGTACACTCACATAATCGCACAAAGAATCACCCTTCACTAAAAAAGATCCCGTTAATGAAAATGGTTTAACCGTAAATACAGAATCCTGTCTGATGTAATTTTTCTCAATAAAAGCTTTATGATATTTTGAAAGTTGAACCGTGTATAATTCTTTAGTGGAATCAATTACAAGTAAAAGAATATTACTATCGATATAGCCCATTTTTGTGCCGCCCAATCGGTCATCACCCAAGCCATATAATAAGGCAGGTAATTTTCCAGTGGATTTACCAACCCAATAATTTGTTTCACTTTTTTGTGCAAAAACAAAAATATGAATGAACAAAACTGTACAAAGTAATAATCCTCTCATTGAATGAAGATAAAAAAATATAAAGTTAAAAAGCTAGAAAATAAAGGTAGGAATCAAAGCCATTCAAAGGTGCTTACCCGGTAATAGAAAAGACCTTAGCATGTTAAATACTAAGGCCTTCTCTGAGCAAGCAATCGTAAGATTATCGATTTGTTAAATTTAGAGTAATTTTTCTAAACCTACCAAATTTTCTTTAAAACTTATAACCCTTATTCGCGATCATCTTATCTGCAATTCTTCTACGGGCATCTTTGCAATTAAATGGCTCCACTTTGGTAAACCTTTTCAGTCCAATATGCATCATTCTAAGTTCATCTCCCTCTGCAAAACTGTTTAAAGCGTCTTTTCCGGCTTTATTGATCCTGTCTGCTGCATCATATAAATAGGTTCGCACCATATCTGCGTGAACGGTGGTTTCGTTCTCTCCTTTCGTGGCCGTAAGTTTCATTACCCTTAATAAGGCACTTTCTGCATTATACACATCGATGCTCATGTCGGCTATATTCATCAGAATTTCTTGTTCTTTATCTAAAGACATCATCAGTTTTTGTACCGCAGCGCCGGCTACCATAAGAATGGCTTTCTTAAAGTTTGAGATGTATTTGCGTTCTTTTACAAAAGCGCCTTCCTCATCGCTATTGAAATCTGGGATGCTCATGAGCTCTTTCTGAACCGCCATGGCTGGTCCCATCAAATCAAGTTTACCTTTCATAGCACGTTTTAACACCATGTCTACGGTAAGCAAGCGATTAATTTCATTGGTGCCCTCATAGATTCTATTAATTCTGCTATCGCGATAGGCTCTGGAAATCTGGTATTCATCACTAAATCCATTTCCACCATGTATCTGAACACCTTCGTCTACAATAAAATCCAAAGTTTCGCTACCATATACTTTTAGCATGGCACATTCAATGGCAAATTCTTCCGCTGCGCCTAAAAGTGCCTGAGCAAATGTTTTACCTTCAACTTCTAAGCTATGTTCAGCATCATCAATCCATTTAGCAGTGCGGTACAAAGCAGATTCGCAAACAAACATTCGGATGGCCATTTCTCCCAATTTGTGTTTGATAGCTCCAAATTTCGAGATCGACATTTTAAACTGTTCACGATCAATTGCGTATTGTGTAGACACTTCAGCAGCTTTTTTAGCACCACCCAAAGTGGCTGCACATAACTTTAATCTGCCGATGTTTAAGATATTGAATGCAATGATATGTCCCTTGCCAATTTCACCCAATACATTTTCAACCGGCACTTTACAATCTTGAAAATAGAGCTGAACGGTAGATGAGCCTTTAATACCCATTTTATGTTCTTCAAGCCCTTGCGTAAATCCTTCCATCCCACGCTCCAAAATAAATCCGGTAAACTTATCACCATCAATTTTTGCAAAAACGGTATACACATCTGCAAAACCACCATTGGTGATCCAGCATTTTTGCCCGTTTAGAATATAGAATTTTCCATCCTCACTCAATTTAGCTGTACTCTTAGCCCCAAGTGCATCGCTACCACTATTAGGTTCTGTTAAACCATAAGCTCCCTTCCACTCACCACTTGCCAATTTTGGAATGTATTTATCTTTCTGTGCATCTGTTCCAAAATAGAGAATGGGTAGAGAACCAATTCCGGTATGCGCTGCAATTGCCACTGAAAAAGAATATCCTCCGCCAAGGCCCTCATTAACAAGGGTTGACGTGATAAAATCTTTTCCCAATCCGCCATATTGTTCTGGAAAGGAAGTAGACAATAAGCCTTGTTCACCAGCTTTCTGAACCAATGAAGGCATAAGGCCTGGTTCTAATTTTTCGATACGATCGATTACTGGCAAAATTTCTGCCAAAACAAACTGATCGCACATTTCCATCACCATCTTCTGTTCCTCATCAAAGTCTTCGGGAATAAAGGTTTCTAATGGATTGCTTTCTTTAATAATCCACTCACCACCTTTTAAAGCCGTTATTTGTTTTGTTGTTTCCATGGAAGAAAATTTATTATTTGTTTTTAGATGCTAATTGTGAGGTTATCATAAACCTTTTGAAAAACTATTTTAACGATTTCAATATCTTCTTTTTTTACCCCTTCCAATGCCTCGCTCATTGTTTGATTGGCTAGGTCGATGGTTAGATTCTGAATCTGTTTGGCAGCATCTGTAAGGCAAACCATATTAATGCGGCGATCAGTTTTGGAGGGCATTCGCTTTACCATTAACTGTTTTTCCAGATTATCGATTAGCCGGGTGATGCTTGGTTTATCTCTGAAAGTGCGGTTACATAGTTCCTGCTGACTCAAACAATCCTCTTTCCATAAATGGTATAAAATACTCCATTGTTCAATAGTTATTTCAAGTCCGGCATTTCGAAAATTCTTCTGCAGCCTTCGAGCCACAGCAGTAGAAGCCATCCCATTGATGACACTATATAATTCTCCTCTTTTAAAATGGTTGTTTGGCATATAGTTAGTTATGCAACTAAATCAAAGTAAGTTCGTTTGGCCGATACCACCAAGTATTTTCCCGTTAATTTTTATCCGTTCATTAAAAATCGGAGCTCAATGGTTTTCTTTGTGGTATGTATCAGGCATTATTGATCACAACAATTGTTTTATCCATCCTGTATGGCTTACTCATAATACAATACTTGCGGTGGTTTGCAGTATTGCCAGTATTTGAAGTGCCATCAGATTTAATCCCTAACACAAAGTTTTCGATCATCATTCCAGCAAGAAACGAAGCTGACAATATCGATCGATTTTTGCCCACAATTCTTGAGCAAGACTATCCTAATGAATTATATGATGTAACTGTGATCAATGATCACTCAACCGATGATACTGCCCTAAGAGTTCAAACACTGCAGAAAAAGTATAGCAACCTCCATTTAATCGAATTATCTGAACACTTAGAGGGATACGCTACCTATGCGTATAAGAAAAAAGCTATTGAAATAGCCATTGCGCAATCTAAGGGCAAATGGATCATCACCACTGATGCAGATTGTTTGGCAAATAAAGAATGGCTTGTACAATACGATGCCTTTATACAATTAAATCAGCCAGTATTAGTTGCAGCTCCCGTGATGTTTTTTAATGAGGGTAGTTTTTTATCCATTTTTCAGGTACTGGATTTTATGAGTCTTCAAGGAATTACAGCCGCCGCAGTAAGTGCGGGAAGTTATGCCATGTGCAATGGTGCAAATCTGGCCTATTTAAAATCTGCGTTTTACAAAGTAGGTCAATTTAAGGGAATCGATCATATTGCTAGTGGCGATGACATGCTTTTGATGCAAAAGATGAAGCAGCAATTTCCCGGCAAACTAGGCTATCTATTTCAACAAAAAGCCATCATCCAAACAGATGCTATGCCCAATTGGAAAAGTTTTCTGAATCAGCGTATTCGTTGGGCAAGCAAAGCAGATAGTTATCAGGATAAGCGTATTTTCTTAGTATTATTATTGGTATACCTCTTAAACTTATCGCTTTTGCTGATCGGGATTTCTGCATTTTTTGTAGAAAATGGAACTTACTATCTTTTCTTATTATTGCTTACAAAAACTTTAGTCGAGCTTAGTTTTATGATACCGGTCAGTCTATTTTTTGGATTACGCAAAACAATTGTCTGGTTCCCATTGATGCAACCATTTCATATAGTGTACACAGTGGTAGCGGGTTGGTTAGGCAAATTTGGCTCCTACCAATGGAAAGGAAGAAAACTGCAGTAGCTTCAAATGGGGATGGTAAGAAGCTAGGCTTTTTTTGATTCAGGCCACCATGCATATACCATCATAGCTATCAGGGCGAGCAAGGCAATGGGAAATAATAAAAAACTTTTCATGGTATCTGTTTCTATTTAATTATGACTATCCCTGATAAACAAAGTTTAACTGGGAATATGTAATAAAATGTTAAGGCACACCTTGATAGATACGTGTGCAAACTATTTTCGTTGCCTACTTAACAAAAAACCTGGGGGAAACATCACCGGGATATAGAAAAACTAAGCGATTGAATTTTGCTCGTTCTGTAATTTACGATTTAAAATAAATACAAATCCTAAACAAAGCCAAAATAATGAGCCAATTTTATCGGTTTCAATCATATCACTCATCAAATTGATGGAGAGTATCATAGCTAGCATGGCACCCACGGTAATTGTTACGATTCTATCAAACTGATTCTGAAGCTTGTTATAGAGGTATTGTAATCGAAATAACATGCCTAACCAAAGAAGGGTTAATAAAATAAGACCAGGAATGCCTTGCTCTGCCAGGGTTAGTAAAAAATAGTTGTGTATGCTACTGTGCTCGGGGTTATTACTCACCCAGGTTTCAAAAGCGTTTAAGGTATAAGGGCGATAACTAGAGTAAAAATTATTTGGACCAAAACCGGTTACCGGTTTTTCAACAAACATGCGCATACCTGCTACCCAACGATAAAATCTTTCTGCATTCGACACATCTTTTAAGTTGATAGTAGCCGCCATATGTTCTGAAAAATCGGTATGAAAAATTGTGTGATCATGGTCTGGTGCAAAACGCATATAATGGTAGTTCCCCAATAACCAAGATCCAGCAATGAGAACTACTGCAATGGCAATGATCATTATTTTTTTTACCCAGTTTCGATGCATCAAAAAAGCAAATAGTATTCCTACTATAAGTGCCACCCAGGCACCCCTTGAATAAGAAAAGAATAATCCAATTAAGCCAATAAAAATGGCCAGGGTAATCCATTTTCTATTTTTATTTGTTGCACCAGTTAAGTATCGCAATGCAATGGCTGGCACCAATAAACATACCAGCATGGAAGAATAATTCACATGATTTCTAAAAAAAGGGTCGATTGTTTTTTTGATGTCTACAAAACTAAAACCGTACGAAGCATGACGTAAAAGGGTTTGTATCACTATAAAAAGCATGGGTATCAGAAGCAATAGCAGCATTTTTTTTATGCGAGTTTGCGATTGCATTAATATCTGTGTCAAGAAAACAAAGGGTACGATGTACCAAATTCGAGCAAGAAAGAATTTGATAGATAACAATGGATGGTTGGCGAAACAAGCACTGATGAAAACCCAAATCATGATAAACAGAAGCAACAGAAAAAGAGGTTCCCGATATAAGTTTGCAGGGAACCATTTGGGTTGATGCGCAATTTTAATCAGCACAAATCCAGTTAACAATATCATCAATATTTCATCAGGAAAATCGATTCCAAGAGATGAAGTGATATTCATTTCCGTAGACAAAGGAAGCATTACTATTAAAAGCCAGAAAAGATCCTCGGTTCTATTTACACAAAAATTAAATACAATGGGTAGTAATAGCCATATAAATGGAATAACCAAAATTAGGTACGAATGAAGCAGTATTGATAAAACAATGCAGGCTAAGAATAAAGTAACGGCTACGTTGAATTGATATGTTATTTTCTTAAAGAACATTACAATGAATCTTCTCTATTGTAGATCAGGAGTACCATTGCGCCAAAAAAAAGACTAACTATTGCAGTAAGAATGAGTACTTCCAGAATATTAGGTTTTTCTGATTTAGCTGCGGGCACTGCTGTTTCAAGCACAAAAAATGCGGGTGCATTATTTTCGATGGCTAATTTCATTTCACCTGCTGCTTTTTGTTGGGCATTGATCTGTTCGTATAAACTATTTGATGTAACATAGTCTAACTGAGACGCATTTTCTTTTGCAACTTTTATTTTATTGCTGATTACTTCATAGACCTTATTCAAAGAGTCGATCGATCTATTAAAATTCAACAACATTTTTTCATACCCTGATTTCCAGATCTGTTCTTCTTTTATTCGAGTAATCTCTACCATTCTATTCACAATCCTGGCAGAGAGTTCTGGGTCTTTGGTCCAGATAGAAATCTTTAATTGACCAAGTTCTGTTTTTTGAATGCTAATATCGTCCTTTAATTCTAACACTGCTTTGCGGCGTAGTTGGTTTAAGTTGGAGGGTACCCGATTAGTATCAGCTCCTGATAATTGGTAGTAACTAATTAAATTAAATTCATCCACTAATTGTTTGTACACAGTATCCATAGAGGCAATGCCATTGATCCTTTCCAGATCATCACCACTACCAAACACTGAGTACAAATTTTGGATATTGGGGTTGAGTAAATGTGATTTATCTGCCAAACTAGGATTCGCAGAAACTAATATCGAAGAAGAAGCATATTGCTTGGGTACTAAAAAAATAGTGACAGAAGCTACCAATAATGAAACCATCACAAATAGCAAAAGTTGCTTCCACTTGGTTTGAATCAAATGTACGGTTGACTGAAGATTAAATGAATTGATTTGCATGGTTCAAAATTTCAATATAGAAGCAAAGGTCTAAGGAACAATCACCACATTTCTTGTTAAGCTTTCATCAAGTGAAATAAAAGTTTCTGTTCTTTCAATCCCCTTGATTTTTTGTAACTCATCGTGCAAAACAAAACGCAATTGTTTAATGTCCTTACACACAATTTCCGCAAACATACTATAGTTACCTGTAGTATAGTTTAAACGAACAATTTGAGGGATCTTCTTTAATTCCTTCGCCACACTATCATACAAGGAACTTTTTTCAAGGAATATGCCAATAAAAGCGATTACATCGTAACCTAAAATTTTGAGGTCAATTGATAATTTTTTACCTTTAACTATTCCAGATTCTTCGAGCTTCTTGATACGTACGTGTATAGTACCGCCAGATACGAAAAGCTTCTTACCCAAATCGGCGTAAGAGATTTCTGCATCTTCCATCATTTCCTGAATTATTTGCAGATCCAATTTGTCTAAGTTCAATTTGGGTGTCATTTTTAGGTGTAGTTTTAACAATTATCTAATAATTAAAGCAATATATTGAATAATATCTATACTTTATAAATTTTCATTAAAATATTTGTAAAAATGGGATGAATGGTACTATATTTGTCCTCCAAACAAAGAAATAGTTCTTTACACTGTGGGGTGATGAAATTTTTGGCAGACATGCCCTCTTGTCTCGGGGGTGAAGATCACAGGATAAACGTAGCATAGAGCCGCTCTGCAAGGAGCGACCAGGGTCGACCACTGAACTTTGTACTATGGCTAACTGCTTCGTGGAGGTTCGATCCCTCCCCCTACAGCACTTAAAATCTCCTATTTAATTGTATTTCAATTGAATAGGAGATTTTTTATTTTAGCTTATTCCTATTTATTAGTTTCAAATCACTTCTTCTTAAGCTGCTGCAAGTATGCCAATAAATCAGCCAGGTCTTGCTTACTCATGGTTTTATATAAACCTTCCGGCATCATGGATTCTTTAAGTTGATGGATTGATTGCACCTGACTTGTTTTCAATTGTTGCTTCGAACCCCCAGGGAGTTTCAAATCAATATCCGTTTCTGTTTTACTGGCAATGATCCCAGTTACTGATGATCCATCTTTTAATTTCAAGGTCCATCCTTCAAATCCAAAACTGATACCTTCTGAAGGGTGCAATATTGCATTGAGTAACCCTTCTTTTGGATATTTAGAACCAATCTCAGAAAGCTTAGGGCCAAAATCATACCCTTCTGCATTTACCTGATGGCATAACGCACAGGAATTTATAAAAATAGTTTTACCCTTAACCCCATCCCCATTTAATGCATTAATCTCTGATAAAGTTGGCATAGCAGCAGTTGTTGTAGCAACATGGCCCTGCAAATAACTTTCTGCTTCAGATCTTACTGAGCCTCGCCATGCACCACTCACACTTGCAACCACATCTGGTATGAATACCTGTGGTACTTTTTTACTTTTTAAAATAGCCAGTACACGCTCTTCTCCGTTCCAGCTTTTTCCTATATTTCTGGCTGCATCTTTACGAATGCTTGTTGCATATTTATCAGATAACGCAATAGTTTGTACGATATCGATCGATTCTTTACTACCTACCTGACCCAAGCTGCTGATTAACGATTTTACTGCAATACTATCTTTCCCATTAAGTACCGACCATATTTGCTGACTACCTCCAAATGAAAGCAACAAACCAGTGGATTGCTTTCCTATATTTTCATCCTTTTTACTGATTGCTAATTGAAGCAGGTTATTGCTCTCTGATTTTACTTGATATCTTTTTAGCAAGTCGATATATTCCTGTGTTCCAAACACTGATCTGATCACTTCCTGCAAAGCTTTTTGTGCGATGGGTGATTGATTGACAGACTTGTTATCCAAAGCAAACAGCACTAATTTATTCAAAGCCATGTCATTGCTTTTGTTATCTGCAATCATCTTTAATAAAAGACCAGATTTTAATGTACCCGCATTAAAATCAAAGGCACGGAAATATCTAAGACGATCTTTTAATGCAACCTGTTCATCAACTGCAAGTTTTGCTAAATAAGGTACAGCTTCATCAGTTCTTGCTCGCCAAACAATATCTTTCCCAGCTGCATCTTTCAAGGGATCTTTTACATTCGCCAGGTATGATTTAAAAAATGAATCCCATTGACGATCTGCACCGATACCTAATGCTTCCAGGTACCATCGATCTTTTCCATCATGCTTACTGGCAAGTGTAGACCAGATGCCTGCTGCTTCAGGTGATTTGTTGTGATGCAAGGCAATAGCTATTTCTCTTCTCACTTGAACAGCTGTATCATTCACTAAGGCATTAAGAACAGAGGTATGATTTTGTTTTAACTCCGTTGAGGCTCTAATGGCAACCATCCGAATGTTGGGGTCTTTGTCTTTTACAGCTTGATCTAAATATATTTTTGCATCAGCTTTAGGCAATTTTACTAAAGCCCAAAAAGCCCTTGCACGCATTTTTGGATTGGCTGCTGTTTTCCAAATTTTTTCTAATTCAGGAATTGATTGATTACCAAAAGCCTGCAATATGATAAATGCGTGATATCGAACAGAAAGATTCGGACTTTGTAATGCAAGAGCTGCACCTGCAGGGGTAGTATAATCCTGTTTAGGAATCAGATAACTGGAAGAAGTTGGTGGTGCTACACGATAAATACGACCTCTTGTTTGGTCGCCCGCTTGATGGCCGCCTACACCCGGATCGTACCAATCTGCCACAATCAATGATCCATCAGGTGCAATACAAACATCTGCCGGACGGAACCATTGGTCCTTATCTCCCTTTAGTATGTTTATGATGGAAGCAGAATAACCCGCTCCATTATTCTGCAGCGAATAAGAGCGAACCACATTAGGACCAGCATCCGAATGAATCAGCTGGTCTTGGAATTCCTTTGGCAATAATGTTCCTTCATACACCAGGATTCCGGTGGGAGAACCGGCTCCTGTTTGCAATAAATTAGGCACTTCACCCGGGTCGTTTAAATGCCAGTGACGTAACGGAATTGAATCTTCTATATTAGTTCGGTTAGCTTCCCATCCGGCACCTGTTAATTCATCTTTATACCCATAGTTGCCATAAGGCATAACATAATTGATACGTGTACCTTTATTACCATCATCATCATTATCACTTTGCCATAAAGTTCCATAACTGTCAACAGCTACTTCATAAGGATTTCGAAAATTATTGCCCAGACATTCTACATGAGACCCATCTGGATCACACCTGAAAACCATCCCCTGCTGATATTTTTTTGGACCAATTTCTTCACCATCCTGATCTAAAACTGTTTTACCATTTTTATCTTTTAAGGTTTTCCCTTCATTGCCAAAATTAAAATACAATTTACCATCGGCTCCGAAGGTAAAAGCATGTGCGCCATGGTCGTGTTGCTCTCCACCAATACCTTGAAATAAAATTTCTTTTCGGTCTGCTACATCATCTCCATTATCATCATAAAAAGACCAGACATAAGGACTTTGTGAAACGATGACCCTGTTACCCAATACACAAATACCCAGTGGTGCGTTTAATTCCGGGCCCTGATAAAATACCTTTGCAGTATCAGCCTTACCATCATTATTTGTATCTTCCAAAATTACTATTCTATCTCCTTTGGGATTTGTAGGGTTTCCATTAATAGCTGGTCGATAATTGTAAGCTTCCGTAACCCAAACCCTGCCTCTTTCGTCCACATCAATATTGGTAGGATTTTTAAGCATGGGTTCTGTTGCAAAAGTGTGAACTGCTAACCCTTCAAAAACATCCAGGCCTTTTAATGCATTTTCTGCAAGGTGTTTTTGCAATTCTGCGAGACTATCAGCTTTGTTATTTTTTGACTTAGTATTATCTTGGTTTTGACAAGAAGAAATCACAAAAAATAATAGTATTGGAACAGCAGCATTTGCAAGCTTAAATACCTCTTTCATTTAAATGGCTTTTATCGTTTAAAGTAGCTTTATACAGTAAGTTAATGAAAGAAACAGCGTTTGAAAAAAGAAAAATATTCAAGCTAAGATTGTTAAGCTACTGGAATATAAATATCAAATTGAGCGCATTTACTCGTTTTAAATGATGTGTCACTGGCAATTTATGTTACGCATGTTGAACTAATCAGTCACTTAAAATAGTATACGCTTTTTAAAAACCTTAGGGAATAGGAAAATAAAAAATCTAAAAATACAGCGAACAGCATTTGAAATGCTGCCGAGGCAGTTTAATAAAGAACGGTTCAAAAGGTTTTTCAAATGAATCATATCCAGATTGCTTATTCAAACAAAAGTTCTTTCTTTTTATTACTTTCATCCAAACTTACTTTATGAAGTCTCTACTCATAATTTGCTCCCTTTCCCTTCAAATTTCTGGGACCTCTCAAACAAAATCTGTTGACCTGATTTTGCAAGACATTTCAGTTGTAGATATTCTACACAACAAAATTCATGAACATCAATCAGTGGTGATCAATAAAGGAAGAATTGTTGCGGTGGGAACAAATGGTATTCGTAAAAATTATCAGACCCATCATTTATTACGCTCTACAGGTAAATACATCATGCCTTCATTATGGGATATGCACGTTCATTTTGGAGGAGATACATTAAAGGAAGAAAACAAATGGCTCTTACCATTATTTATTGCAAATGGTGTTACTACAGTGAGAGACTGTGCGGGGGATATTAGTCCTTCCGTGTTAGAATGGAAAAAAGAAATTGCAGAAAATAAATTAGAAGGGCCCACCATTTTTACTTCTGGGCCAAAATTAGAAGGCCCAAAATCTATATGGCCCGGAGACCTTGAAATTGCGAATGAAACTGAAATGAATATGGCTTTGGATTCTTTGCAAGGATTAAAAGTTGATTTCATTAAAATTACCGACAATGCGCTAGACCCTGCTTTGTTTGTAGCTTCAATTAAAGCATCAAGAAAAAGAGGTTGGAAAGTTTCGGGACATGCACCTGTACAATATACTTTGAACGAATTATCTGATGCTGGTTTATCAACAGTTGAACACTTGGGTTATCTGATTCGTGCTGCATCAAAAGACGAAGATAGCATCACTCTTTTACGAAGAGAAGGTAAAATCAATGCAAAAGAAGCATCCCTTCAATTAATGCAAACCATTGATAGTGCAACTGCTATTCGAAAATTTAAATTGCTTGCAGCAAATGGAACTGCTGTAGTTCCTACCATAAATGGGAGTAGTGTAGTTGCCTATCTCGATCAGAATAATCACCAACACGATGAGTACTTAAAATATCTTGGACCAGCACTGAAAAGAACTTATGCCTGGCGTGTTGAACGTGCTTCAAAAGATGATGCCCAAGCTATAGAAGCTAGACACAAAAGTTTTGAAGCTGCAGCACATTTAATTCCCTGGCTTTACCAGGCTGGTGTTCCCTTTTTAGCTGGCACTGATGCTGGATATTTAAATTCATTCAATTATCCTGGTATAGGTATACACGATGAATTAGCGATAATGGTGCATTATGGACTACCCGTTCATGAAGCATTAAAAGCTTCAGTAATTAATGGACCTGCATTTTTTAACCAATTAAAAGATTTTGGTTCAGTTGAAAAAAATAAAATAGCAGATTTGCTGATCCTTGATGCTAATCCTTTGAGTGATATACATAATACAAAAAAGATTTATGCTTTAATCCGTAAAGGAATTTATTTAGATAGAGCTGCGCTGGACAACCTTTTAAGAATTACTGAACAGAAAGTCGCTTTAAAAGAATCTGCTGAGAAAAAATGATTTTACTTTAAAATGGAAGAGATCATGATTAATTTTTATTTTTTAGTAAATACCGTTTTCCCATTTACCACTGTCTGCAATACTTTAACAGTTTTAATTTGATCTGGTGTTAACTCTAATAGGTTTTTGTCTAATACTACAAAGTCGGCTAACATTCCTTTTTTTAACTGACCTAATTTGCTTTCCATATTTACGCTATAGGCATTGTTAACTGTATAACATTTCAATGCTTGTTCCACAGATAATTTTTGATCTGGATACCAACCCTCAGGATTTTTCCCGTCACTTGTTTCCCTACCTGTGGCAGCATAAATTCCAAGTATCGCATCAAGCGGACCCACTGTCCAATCTGATCCAAAACAAACAGGTACATTTCTATCTATTAGACTTTTAAAAGCATAAGTGCCTTTCAATCTTTTATCATCTAATCGTTTAGGCGCAAATGAACCATCGTCCACCACATGGTAAGGGTGCATGCTTGGAATCACTTTCAATTGAAAGTATCGATCCATTGTTTCTGAACGCATATGTTGTGCATGTTCCACTCGAAACTTTCTGTCTTTAGCACCATTAATTCGAATGGCAGAATCAAAAACATTTAAGATATAATCATTGGCTCTATCACCAATAGCATGAACCACTACTTGTAGGTTTACTGCATCTGCACTGATGACCCATTTTTTTAAATTCAAAGTATCCGTTACAGGAAATCCACTAGTGGTGGCATCATCCAAATAAGGTTCATAAAACCAGGCTGTAGTAGAACCTAATGATCCATCAACAAAGCCCTTTACACCACCCCATCTTAAATAATCATCTCCTTTACCTTTCTTCTTTACATAAGTATCTAATTTTTCCCAATCACTCAATGGCACAAAAGCGTAAATCCTCAATTTTAGATGATCTGCCTTATATGCTTTTTGATAGGTTTCTAATTCAGACCAACCGCCATAACTACCTACATCGTGCACCTGCGTAAAACCATGTTCCACAGCATATTCTGATGCATTCTCTAAATATTGTTCAAAATTTTTAGCTGTGGGAGATGGCACTTCACGCATTACAGGATTCATGGCTTCATCTTTCAGTATTCCAGTTAAAACGCCTTTTGCATCTTTTACAATTGTACCCCCAAATGGATTTTTGGCTTCGTTGTTCAACTTCGCTTTTTGCAAAGCGATGCTATTGGCCAAGATCATATGCCCATCGTAACGTGCTATTGCTAATGGATGATTACCAGTAACAGAATCGATCCAAGATCTATTGGGCAACTCACCACCCCATGCGTCGTTGTTCCAATCTCCTCCCAGGATCCATTCATCCCCTGAAAGGTCTTTACAGTAAAGTTTAATGGTTTCGATGAAATCTTGTTTTGTTTTTACGTCCTTCAAATGCACACTGGTTAAATTGTATCCACCCGAAAGGAAGTGTGTATGATTATCAATAAAACCAGGTACCAGCATTTTTCCAGCCAGATCAATTTTCTGATCTGCATTTACCAGACCAGCGTCATCTCCAACATAAACGATTTTGTTTCCTTTAATTGCAATGGCAGTTGCACTGGCATTAGAGGTATCACCTGTCCAAATTTTTCCATTAAAATAAATACTATCTGCTTGAATTTTTTGTTTACAAGCAATAAAAGTTACAACAACAAAAAGCATTGCAAAATAAATCGCTGATTTTTTCATGTATCCTGTTTGTTTGTTGAAGTTAACAAAACAAAGAATACATAACAATATAACAAAAAGTTCGAAAAAATATTTTCGACCCACTTGTAGAATATCACCCTTTCAAATACTGTCTTGTTTAATATCTATGATCTTAGTAAGTGTACATTGTTGCTCTTTGTTTTTCACTTCCAATACGTCACCAATAATTGATGCACTTATTAGATCTACACTATTTTTTTTCTGTTCTCTATCTTTTAACTTCCAATAACCCAAGATCAATATAAAAAGAAAAACACCAGAAAACATCCAAATTGGGATTCTTGCATTTGCTTTTAATCTTTGATACACAGAAAGAATGTTTGGGGTCATTTCTTTTTCGTTCAGTACTTTTTTACAAACATCACATTCACTAATCCCAGTCTTTCCTGCGGGCAAAAAAGGTATCCAAAACCAGAAGACATATTTTTGATATACGTACACTTTAACTGAATGATGGGTGCCACAATACGCACATGTATCGGTTATCAATTCTGATTGTGTGGGAATACTTTTATGCCCTATTATGTTTAACATGAATTGGTTTTATCATTAATAATTAGATACTGAAATTAACAGACATTTGATTGAGCAACAATACCCTGATGAGGGTATTTGATACCAGATTTGTATTCCATTCATTTCCATTAGTTTTGCCTCATGGGAGGACAGAAAAAACTCATTCGTTTTGAGGCCATTAGGCATTTTGAAAACGTACTTGAATACCCTCAGGGTATGCAGGGTAAATGGAACGAATTTTTTAAGAACAATCATTCCATTACATTAGAATTAGCATGTGGTAAGGGTGAATATGCCGTTGGGCTTGGTACCATGTATCCAGATAGAAATTTTATTGGAATTGATCTGAAGGGTAATCGAATTTGGCGTGGTGCTAAAACGGCTTTAGATAATGGATTAAAAAATGTAGCCTTCATCAGATCATTGATTGATAAGATCGGTGATTATTTTAATCCTGGCGAGATAGCTGAAATCTGGATTACTTTCCCTGATCCTCAATTAAGGGGCTCTAAAGCCAAGAAAAGACTCACTCATCCAAAGTTTTTAAGGCTTTACAAAGATATTTTGGCAAAAGATGGGTTGGTGAACTTAAAGACGGATAGTCCGGATTTATACCATTTTACCAAAACAGTTATCAACTTATTTGGCTTTTCTGTGTTAGAAGATACAGACCATGTGCATGCTCTACCAATAATCAATCCTGAGCTACTCATTAAAACGCATTATGAAGGATTAGATATTGCCCAAAGCAATCGAATTCACTACCTGTGTTTTAAATTAGACAAGGAAATTCCATTGGAGAAAGATGCCGTCTTAAAACAATTACTCTGTGAGTCAGACGAAGAATAATGAACTTGATTACTATATAGATGAAAACGGGTTATTCGTTTTCACAGAAAAATATCATTTAGCAAAAGGATATTGTTGCGGGCATGGTTGTAAGCATTGCCCCTATTTTTTTGAAGCTGTTCCCGAGCCCAAAAGAACCCATTTAATCAATGAAAAAAAACATCCAGGTTAATCCTAAAAGCATTTTACCCAGCGGCAAAAAAGACAGTAGCTTTTTTGAACAGGTATATGATGTAGCTAGGTTAATACCCAAGGGTCGTGTAACCAGCTATGGCGCAATAGCCGCTTTTCTTGGTTCAAAAATGAGTGCCAGAATGGTTGGCTGGGCAATGAACGGTGCACATCAATTAACCCCAAAAGTTCCTGCACATCGGGTGGTAAATAGGAATGGCATGTTAAGTGGTAAAGCACATTTTGCAACCCCCACTCAAATGGAGGAATTACTTGCAAAAGAAAAAATCTTCGTGAAAGATGATACCATCATAGATTTTGTCAAAAAATTTTGGGATCCTGCAGTTGAACTATCTCTCGATTAAAGATAATAGGGCTTAATCATCCAATAAACAATCGGACCCGTAATTGCTACATAGAGCCACAGAGGCCAGGTAATTTTGGCTAATTTTTTATGCGTGGCAAACTCAGCTGTTAATGCACGATAAGCTGTAAATAAAATAAAGGGCAATATAATTGCAGCTAAAAAAATATGTGTAATCAGAATTACAAAATACAAAGTACGCATACCACCCACAGCCATTTTTTCTTCTTCGCTTACCATTCCATCGTGATTGCTATCCCCAAATTTTGCTTCACCCGCTAGCAAATGGTGCGCTATATAAGAAACTAAAAACAATACTGATAAAATCAAAGCCCCCATCATCAATTGTTTGTGCAATTGATAGTTTCCTTTTTTTACAGCCATTAATGCAGCAATTAAAAGTACAGAAATGGTAGCATTGGTAACGGCATTGAATAATGCAAATAGATGTACATCAAAACCTAGGTCTATATTCAGCTTCAGCTTTGTTAAAACACTTACTGCAGTAAATACCACCACAGAAAAAATACCAATTAGCAAATAGGCTTTCTTATCATTCTTTTCAATAGATGCTTTCAACATGTATGCTTATTTAATTTTTATCCGTTAATCTTTCTGCGGCTATTCATGTACACCATAAAAAATATTACAGCACAAACGATTAATAACCAGAGCCAACTAAGGTCAATGATTTGTCTAAATACCGAACTTGGCGCCTTCTTATCTTTCTCCAACATTAACAAGCCAATATCTCTCGCGAGTTTTGAAATAGAAGAAGAATCCAAACCATTATAATAACCCCTAACCAATCTGTCTTTATCGATTAAAACAAACCTGCTAGTGTGCACAAAATCTGGGCTAATTGGTTCAGTACTAAATTTGTCTACTTTTAATTCTTCAAATGCAAATTTATAGATTGAATCTTTGCTGCCAGTGAGTAACCACCAATTATCATGGCTTACTTTACATTTATCTGCATAATTTTTTAAAGTAGTTACAGAATCTCTTTCAGGGTCTACGGTAAAAGAAATGAACTGAACTATGGATGTGTCAATTTTATTGCGCACATCCCCGCCTCTAATAAATGATTGCTGCAGCTTGGCCATATTATTGGTCATTCGCGGACAAATACTACCGCAGCTAGTAAATATAAAATCGACCACAAAGATCTTTCCCTGCTTATCAAATACATGAACCGTATCGCCTAACTGATTTACTAGTTGAATATTTTTTGTTGTATGCCAGATACTATCGTCTGTTTCTTTGCCTTTTACAATTTTAGTTACTACAGTATCGAGCAGATATTTTCGAGGCATATCTACTGCACTATCGCTCTTGAATTTTAGAACCAGATAACAAAGTATCGGTATCAATAAGGCTACTACTAAACCTAGTATGGCTTTCTTGTTCATGGTGCAAAAGTAAGACAATAAAAAAGCCATCACAGGATTTGTGATGGCTTTGATTATGATTTTAGAAAAATTAGTCGGTAGTTCTTGTTGCGTCCAACTTCAGTCCTCCTTTCTTTTCTTCTTTTGCTTCTTTTTCTTCGTGTTTAGCTTCTTTTGCTTCTACTTTAATAGAGCTTTGCTCTTTATAATGAGGATCATAAGTATTACGCAAATTTCTGAAAGAATTTCCATCAATCAGGAACGCGGTAATAAACCAAAAAAAGATACAAAGAGGCACACAAACCGTCATAATCAGGTTTCTAACTTCATGCTTCAAGTGCATAAAGTAGGCTACGATATAAAATGCTTTAGCAAGCATTAATATAACAATAGTTCCTTTAATTAAAAGGCGTGTACCAGCTGCTTCAATACCCATCATATAGAATCCTAAGATCAATTCAATGATAGTAAGAACGGATAAGATGATGGTTATTTTAGTGACTTCTTTTCTCACTTCAGCGCTATGATCTTCGTGTGTTGCAGTATGTGACATAATAATTTGCTTAATTAGTTGTTGGTTGAAATTAGATCAGGTAGAAACAAGTGAATACAAATACCCAAACCAGATCTACAAAGTGCCAGTATAAACCAGCTTTCTCGATCATCAGGTAATGTCCGCGTTTTTCGAACTGATCGGTTAAAGTCATAATCAACATAATAATATTAATCACAACTCCAGATAATACGTGGAAACCGTGGAATCCTGTAATAGTAAAGAAATAGTTGGTGAAATTGGTTGATGATGCAGATCCATCAGCATTTAAGAATGGATTCATGCCCCACCAGGCACCTTCGCTATGTAAGTGATTCCACTCCCAAGCCTGACAGCTTAAGAAAGCAATACCACCAATAATGGTTAAGATTAAGTTTGTAGCAACTGCTTTCTTCTTCATTTCCTTACCAGCCTGTACTGCCAGAACCATGGTAACAGAACTAATAATCAGAATGAAAGTCATGATACTCACAAACACCAAAGGTGCATTTACGCCCTCTGATGCAAACGGATAAGACTTGAACACTTTGTTAGGGTCAGGCCATCCATTAGTTGAAAAACGAATGGTACCATATGAGATCAGGAAAGCTCCAAATGTAAGAGCATCACTCATTAGGAAATACCACATCATCAGTTTTCCATACTCTACGTCGAAGGGACTTTTTCCTCCGCCCCATAGCTTGGTTGTTGTTGCAGTTGTTGTAGTTGACATGTTCGCGCTAAAAATTTCGGTACAAAAATATTGGCTGGTGTCGAAAAATAGTGATTTTATCTCAAACTTTTCTGAAACTACCCAATCCAGTTATAAAACAAAAACAAGTAAATCCAAAGTACTCCTACAAAATGCCAGTAAGTGCCCATTACTTCTACAGACATCAAACTGCTTTTCTCAACACTGCTTCTGATGGCTTTTACCCAAAACACCAGCAAAGCAATTACTCCACCCAATACATGCATCATATGTAAAAAAGTAATCACAAAAAGAAAAGACGCTGCTGAATTACTCTTTGGTCCTACAATGGCAATATTTCTTGCTTGCAAATCTTTAAAGCCCAGATACTGTAATAATATAAAAATGATACCCAGCATCGCTGTGATTGATATCATTATTTTGTATTGACTGAACTTCCCGGCTTTGATTGCTTTTGCGCTCAAAAACATAGAAATGCTGCTAATTACAATTACAGCTGTTGAATAATAAAATTCTATTGGCAAATCGAACTGCAGCCAACTGCTCTGGTTCTTTTTTACAATGTATGCGCTGGTTAAACCGGCAAACATCATAATAATTCCACCCATGGCCACCCACATCACAAATTTATGAGGGTGAATATTTTTGGAAACTCTTTGAGGCACTGTTGTTGTCATCACACTTTTCAATTTATTCAACTCAATTTTTTAATCAATGTATTTTATCTGCCAATAATGCTAAAAAAACAATGGGCAAATAAATATAGCTGCTAAACATGACCCTTCTTGCCGCTTTTACATCCATTTCTTTATACAACCTCAAACTCTGCACCACCATAAACAGGTTACAAGCAATTACGATATACATACTAACCTCACCTGTTAACCCAAAATAATGCGGCAGTATACCTACCGGAATCATCAGAACCGAATACATCACAGCCTGTAAAGCAGTGAATTTAGTAGGTCCTTTATCTGTAGGCAACAATTTGAAACCTACTTTACTATAATCGTTATGTGCCACCCAGGCAATTGCCCAAAAATGGGGGAACTGCCATAAAAATTGTATGCCAAATAAGATCCAACCTCCTATTGCAAAATCATCGTTTCCGGCAACAAAGCCAATCAAACAAGGAAATGCTCCAGGAAATGCACCTACCAATACTGCTGTTGAGTTAATTTTCTTCAGCGGCGTATAAATGAACGCATATAAGAACAAACTAAAAGCCGATAAAAGAGCTGACGACAAATTAAAATAGTACCACATCATTCCACAACCCACCAATCCGGCAATTACTGCAAAAACATATGCTTCTTGTTGCGACATTCTTCCTGCTGCAACTGGCCTGCTACTGGTGCGCTTCATCTGCGCATCAGTATCTTTTTCAACTGCCTGATTAATGGCGTTTGCACTTCCTGTAACCAGCATTCCTGCCACAGTTAAAAGAACGATCATGCCCCAATCGAAATCAACTATTTTAGGTGCTAACAAATAACAGATCACACAAGAGAACACCACCATAAAACTCAAAGAGAATTTTATTAGCTGATAATAATCTTTTGCCTTGGCGGCTAGAGAAAATCTTTGTGCAATACTGTTTGTTGTTCCTGTCATTTTTTAAAGATTATCAGACCCTACTAATCATCCGCACTATCTATCTGATGATCATTTTTTAAAAACAATGCTCCCGATTTGATCGGGAGCATTGAAGCAATTTTTCCCATACCATCCTGATCTGTCAGGTATGTTTTATTTTTTAGTGTTCAACACTTTCATCAGCTCCTACTGGAGTAGTCTGAGGAATAAAGTCTACACCATCTTTACCATAATCATATGCCCAACGATACACTTCTGGAATTTCACCAGGCCAGTTACCATGCCCTGGATGAATAGGAGCCGTCCACTCTAAAGTATTTGCTTCCCAAGGGTTCATCGTAGTTACTTTTCTTCCTTTAAAAATAGAATAGAAGAAGTTAAATAAGAATAAGAACTGAACGGCGAAAACAATCATCGCCACTAAGCTGATGAACTGATTCAAATCTTGGAATTGTTTAAAGCTTTCCCAGATGCTATAATCGTAATAACGGCGTGGCATACCTGCTAAACCTTCGTAGTGCATTGGCCAGAAGATCATGTAAGCACCAGCAAAGGTTACCCAGAAGTGGATATATGCTAATGTGTTATTCATGAATCTGCCATACATTTTAGGGAACCAATGGTAGATACCTGCAAACATACCAAACATAGATGCTACACCCATTACAATGTGGAAGTGTGCAATTACAAAATAAGTATCATGCAAGTGAATATCTAAAGCAGAGTTACCTAACCAGATACCCGTTAAACCTCCAGAGATAAATAAACTTACAAATCCTATAGCGAATAACATACCCGGTGTAAAGCGGATATTACCTTTCCACAAAGTAGTTAACCAGTTAAATACTTTGATTGCTGATGGAACCGCAATTAATAAGGTCAATAACACAAATACAGAACCTAAGAAGGGATTCAATCCAGTTACAAACATATGGTGTGCCCAAACTAAGAATGCAAGGATAGCAATTGCAAACAATGAACCAATCATGGCCATATAACCAAAGATGGGCTTGCGAGAATTTACAGATAAGATTTCTGATACCATGCCCATGGCAGGTAACAAAATGATATATACTTCCGGATGACCTAAAAACCAGAATAAGTGTTGGTACAAAATAGCACTACCGCCTTCATTTGGTAAGGCGCCTACCCCATTTATAAAGATATCAGATAGGTAGAAGCTGGTTCCGAAATTTCTATCGAAAATTAACAGGATAAAACCTGAGAATAAAACTGGGAAAGACAATACACCTAATACAGCAGTGAAGAATAAAGCCCAGATAGTAAGCGGTAATCTGGTCATGCTCATTCCCTTGGTACGCATGTTTAATATAGTAGCGATATAGTTCAGACCACCTAATAAAGAAGATACAACGAATAATGCCATAGACACGATCCAAAGATCCATACCAGATTTAGAACCCGGTGAGGCATCACCCAATGCACTTAATGGAGGGTAAGCTGTCCAGCCACCGCTAAAGGGACCGGTTTCAACGAAAATAGAAGACAGCATTACAATACTAGCCGCAAAGAAGAACCAGTAGCTGAGCATATTCATAAAAGGCGATGCCATGTCGCGTGCACCAATTTGCAAAGGAATTAGGAAGTTGGCGAAAGTACCACTCAAGCCTGCAGTTAATACAAAGAATACCAACACGGTTCCGTGTGTAGTAACCAATGCATAATATGCTTCTGGAGAAATATGACCGCCTTTTGCCCATTTACCCAGGATGGTTTCCAACCAAGGGAAGTTTGCATCAGGATAACCCAATTGCAAACGGAACAATACACTCATAAAACCACCCAATACTGCCCAAACCATACCTGTGATCAGGAATTGTTTAGCGATCATTTTATGATCCTGACTAAACACATATTTGGAGATAAATGATTGATGATGGTGTTCATGAGAATGATCTTCATGACCATCATGTGCTCCCGAATGTGCGTGCAGAACAGCTTCGTTACTCATACTCTGATTCTTTATAATTTCTTCTTATGATGAATACAATCTTTTGGATTGTTCTTTTTTTACATTTTTGCTACAGCAGGCTTCACTGTTTTTGCAGTATCTGCTACAGGTGCATTTGAAGGATCTTTATCAGGAAAAGCAGAAAGATAATAAGGCTTCTGTTTTGCCATCCATAGATCATAATCTTCTTGAGAAACTACTTCAATGATTCCTTTCATAGAGTAGTGACCGTTACCACACATTTGATCACAACTGATTTCATAAACGAAATTTGGGTTGCCCGTAATTTCTTTCATTTCCGCAGTTGTATACTTAGGTGTGAACCACATAGTTGTAGGGATACCAGGAACCGCATCCATTTTTAAACGGAAATGAGATAAACCCACATCATGAATCACATCGCGTGAACCAATGATTAATTTAACCGGCTTACCTTTTACCACATACATGGTTTGCTCAGTAACCACATCATCATGTGTTAATTGATCATCCCATATTAAACCGATAGAGTTACTTGCAGGATCAATATTCTTATAGTATTTTTTTCCAAAAGCACCATCCTTACCTGGGTAACGGAAGATCCATCCAAATTGCTTTCCAGTAACTTCTACCTGCATGGCATTTTGTGGAGGAGCGCCTGTAAACAAGAACCAGTTACGTAAACCAATTACTACTAAAACAGTTAATGCGATGGCTGGAACTACTGTCCACAAAACTTCTAATGCATTGCTATGTGGAAAGTAGAATACTTTTCTATTTTCTTTCTCTTGGTATTTGTAAGCAAACCAGAAAAGAATGATTTGAGTTCCAATAAAAACTACACCTGTTACAGCTAAAGTAACCCATAGCATGCTATCTACACGTGCACCTTCCACACTCGCTGAATCGTGTGCCAACAAAGTTTTATCGAACAGTACATGGTTACAATACCATACACCAATTAAGCCTAACACCAAAAATGCGACCATCAGAAATCCGTTGATCTTATTGTTTTGTTTACGGCTTATTTCGTCTCCTTTTAAAGTTGAAACATACTCACTTGCTTTCGAGATCTGAAAGATCACGACGAATATTAGTATGATTACTGCAATGGTCAAATAAATGGTCATAATGCGATCAATATTTTATACTAGATACTATAAAAACAAATGCTGATTCAAATAGTTTCAAATTTTGAAACTATACTATGTGAATCACACTCTCTTTTAAGAATGGGTGATATTTAGGGATCAAAGGCTTGCTAGCCAAAGCTCTTCCTACAAAGAATATCATCATACCTACAAAGAAACTTAAAATTCCAAAGTCTAACCAACCCAGCTCAACACTTTCTTTCATCAAACTTCCCATCACCATCTGGTAAAAATCGATCCAATGACCAAAGATGATTAAAACTGCCATAAAAGTTACCAATGTATAGTTTCTTTTTGCAGAACGCTTCATCAAAATCAATAATGGGCAAAGGAAATTGATAATTAAGTTCAGGAAGAAAATGCCTTTATATGGTCCTTGTACTCTGTGTTTGAAGTAAACGGTTTCTTCAGGGATATTTGCATACCAGATCAACATGTATTGAGAAAACCATAGGTAAGTCCAGAAAATAGAGAATGCAAACATAAATTTACCAATATCCTGAAGATGTTCCTGGTTGGTTAATTCCATATAGCCTTTGTTCTTCAAATACACCATCCACAAAGCAATTAGCGACAAGCCTGCTACAAATGTGCTTGCGAAAGTGTACCAACTATACATGGTAGAATACCAATGCGCATCAATGCTCATCATCCATAACCAAGGAACAGTTGAACCAACTGTTAATGCAAACCAAACAGTGAATAATGCTGCACGCACGGTATTTCTGAAAATGAAATTCTTTCCAGTTTCATGATCCATTGCTTCGATATCAGCTTCATTGCTCAACTGACGCATTCTCCATCCTAGGAAACTCCAGAAACCAATGGTTAATGTAGTCCAGATAATGAAAAACTTAGCATTTAAGAAACCTGCTTTACCACTAAGGATGGGATCCTTTGCAACAGCAGCAGTGTCTAGCCAATGGTAGATATGGTGTTTATCTGATAATACTACATATAGTAATACTGCAAAAGTGATGGATCCAAATATCGGAACCATGGTAGAGATTGCTTCCGGAATACGACGGAAACTTTGTTGCCATCCACCCATTGCAAGGGTAGTAACACAAATAAAGAACATACTGGCATTACATACCAATGTCCAGAAAATGGTATTATACATTAGGGTTCCCCAAAAATGTACTTGTTCGTGTTCATCGCTGCTGAACCCTTTGGTAATCATACCAAAGACCAACGCAACCAACCCAACTCCAATCAAACCTAGTGACCAGGTTTTCATTTTTCCGGGTATCTCAAATTGCAATCTGATAGATGCCATCTTTACTCTTTTATATCAGTTAGTACTTTATTCTTTCAACAAGAAAGAACAATGATTTATTTTTTAGCAGTTGAATCTTTAGCAGGTGTTGCGGCCATTGCTGGAGCTGCACTTGCTTTTGAAGCTGCTTGTTTCAATTTAATGTATTTGATCACCATCCAACGTTGTTTGCGGCTCAATTGTGATGCGTAAGAACCCATCATATTTTTACCGTAAGCAACAGAGTAGAACATCTGTCCCTCAGGCATTGCTTCATACTTTGCATCCCCTACTAAAGTTGCAGGCTTTGCAGCATACGGACCATTACCATCTTTATACAAAGGACCGTTTCCATTTAATTTAGCACCATGACAAACGCCACAGTTAATCAAGTATAAACGTTCAGTTTCTTTAAATTCAGCGGCAGACAAAGAATCGATTGGATTCTTTACCAATTTAGCAGCGGTATAATTAGTAGTATCACCTGCAGCATCTTTTGTAAGATGAAAAGGTAATTCTTCACCGCGTGCCATGGTACCTGCAACAGGTTGGTTATTATAAAAAATACCTGCTTCTGTTAAATTACTATGATCAGCATAGGTTTCATAAGCGCGGCTATACGCCATATCAGGTACATAAACAGAACCTGGCTGACGCTTTACATCGCTGCAGCTGATTATAACTGCTGCGGTAAAGAAGGTAATAGCTATGATAGATAGTTTCTTCATCATTATTCGATTCAAGTATTAAGCAGCAACAATTTGTTTATTTTCGAAACGCATTTCCTCTTTGTCGTAACGACCTAACCACCAACCTTCTTCAGCGATCTGAATATCTGTTTCTACTGCACCATTTGATGCTAAGAACGCTTTCAGGTCTTCGGCGTTGGTTGTATCTGTACACTCAATTACCATCACAAAAAGATCATCTGTAGCACGCGCATGAAAATGGTGCTTCTTTACAAATGGAGCCAGTTGTGAGATGTAGCAGAATGTTAACACCATTCCAACTGCTGCAAATAATACAGTCAGCTCAAAAGTAATCGGGATCCATGCTGGTAAAGCAAAGTGAGGCTTACCGCCAATGTTCAAAGGCCAATCTTTTGTAAAAATCCAGCTGATACAACTTAATGCGGTAGTGGTTCCTGTTATACCGTAGATAAATCCGGCAGTATGCAAACTGGTTTCACGTAAACCCAATGCATGATCTAACCCGTGCACCGCAAATGGCGTGTACACATCATGTATCTTATAACCTGCAGTACGAACTTTACTAACGGCAGGAAATAATACCTCTTCATCATCGAAACAGCCTACAACGAATTTCTTTTTTGCCATATCTAATTTCCTTTAACGGAATTTATTATTTAAAAAATGCTCTTTTATCTTACTTTTTTAGCCGTGACTTGCTGCATCATTTTCAACAGTTGTATGGCCATGTCCACTATGTGTAAACACTTCCACAGGCACGTGTTCTAAATGACCCATTTTATCTTTATACCCTTCCCCCGTAGTTTTCAATACATACTTGATCTCGGCAATCGCAATTACCGGGAAGTACTTAGCGAATAAGAAGAAGCAGGTAAAGAATAATCCGAAAGTACCCGCGTAGAAACCAATTTCCCAAATCGTAGGGCTATAGTAAACAGACCAGCTAGAGGGTAAATAATCTCTGTACAAAGAGGTAACGATGATTACGAAACGTTCGAACCACATACCAATATTTACAATGATACTCATGAAGAAAGTAACGAATAAGTTTCTGCGCATTTTGCGGAACCAGAAGATCTGAGGGCTTAATACGTTACAAGCCATCATACCCCAGTAGCTCCATCCATAAGGACTAAACAAATTCGCACGGCTATACCAGAAAGTATATCCTTCGTATTTGTTCTGGCTATACCATCCCATAAACAGCTCAGTTAAATAAGCAACACCTACAATAGAACCCGTTAATACAATTACTTTATTCATTGCTTCGATGTGTCCTACAGTGATATAATCTTCCATGCTAAAGATCTTACGGATCATCAACATCAAGGTTTGCACCATGGCAAAACCAGAGAAGATCGCACCCGCAACGAAGTATGGAGGGAAGATAGTAGTATGCCAACCTGGAATAACAGAAGTAGCAAAGTCGAAAGATACAATGGTGTGTACAGACAATACCAACGGGGTACTTAAACCTGCTAACACCAAAGAAAGAGACTCGTGACGCTGCCAATGTTTGGTAGAACCCGTCCAACCGAATGCCGCAACACCATATAAACGCTTACGCAATTTGGTGAAAGCACGGTCACGAACGGTTGCAAAATCAGGCAACAATCCACTATACCAGAATAATAAAGAAACTGTGAAATAAGTAGAGATCGCAAATACGTCCCATAACAATGGTGAGTTAAAGTTCACCCATAATGGTCCGCGTGTATTAGGATAAGGCAATACGAAGAAAGCCATCCATACACGACCCATATGCCAGATTGGGAACTGACCCGCACACATTACGGCGAAGATGGTCATCGCTTCCGCAGCTCGGTTTACACCCGTTCTCCAACCCTGACGGAATAATAATAAGATTGCAGAGATCAATGTACCGGCGTGACCGATACCAACCCACCATACGAAGTTGGTAATATCCCAACCCCAACCCACTGTTTTATTCAGGTTCCACTGGCCAATACCGTAGGTTACATCTCTGTAAATGCTGTACACACCAAACATCAATAAGCACACCGCTATATAAAAACCAACATACCATAATTTGGTAGGTTTAGCTTCAATGGGGCGAACAATATCTTCTGTTACCTGGTGGTAGTTTTTATCACCATACACCAATGGTTCCCTAAGCTGTGATTCGTACTTTAAATGCATCTGATCTTAGTATTTAATTAGCTAACCAAGGTTAACCAAGTTATTTTATTTTGTCTCTGCTTTTTCTGCTTTCTTTTCTTCTGTTTTTTCCGCTTTTGCTTCTTTCTCTTCTTCGTCTGCGTTACGCACTTTAGCCAGGTAAGTAACCCCAGGTAAAACGTGTAATTGCTCTAACACGTAGAAAGAACGATTCGGATTATCTACACGAACCTTAGAAATAGCGCTTTCTTTATTGTTAGCGTTACCAAAAGTAATTGCGTGAGTAGGACAAGCTTGCTGACAAGCTACTTTCAAATCTCCATCTTCTAAAGGACGGCTATCTTTTTTAGCTGTTAATTTGGCTTCCTGTAAACGTTGTACGCAGAAAGAACATTTTTCGATTACACCACGAGAACGTACAGTAACATCTGGGTTCAACACCATACGAGTTAAATCGTCGTTCATGTTCAATACCACATCGTTTACAATACCTTCTTGGTTATCGGGGAAGCTATCTGCACCAGTATAATCAGCCCAGTTGAAACGACGTACTTTATAAGGGCAGTTGTTTGCACAATATCTGGTACCGATACATCGGTTATACGTCATTTGGTTTAAACCTTCACTGCTATGGTTAGTTGCGGCAACCGGACAAACGTTCTCACAAGGAGCGTTATCGCAGTGCTGACACATCATGGGCTGGAACACCACATTTGGATTTTCCATATCTCCACTGAAGTAACGGTCGATACGTAACCAATGCATTTCATGACCACGTAATACTTCTGGTTTACCCACAACTGATACGTTATTCTCTGCGTTACAAGCAACTACGCATGCACCGCAACCATTACAGCTATTTAAGTCAACACTCATTCCCCACTTGATACCGGGTCTGTTGTAAACTGGATAAATCGTACCCTGACCTTCAAAATTTTCGATACCGCCGTAAGGTTTTAATTCTTCTTCGCGATCGTTTAAAATTTCTTTAGGGTTAGCCATGTATTCCGCTAAAGTGAGTTCTTTCATCACTTCGGTACGATTACCTTGTGCGGTATCATAACGGCTATGTGTTTGAGTTAAGGCTACAGGATATTTTTCGGTAGTTAATGTAACTGTAGCATCAGAACTGAAGCTAACAGTTGCTCCGGATAAGCCAGCAAAAATGAAGGCGTTTTTACCAACACCAGCAGCAGCTTTACCTATATTTTCAGAGCGACCATAACCCACAGCAATACCGATGGTATTTTCCTGTGTTCCTGGTATGATTAATACTGGTAATTCAATGCTTTTTCCGTTAACGGTAACTTTTACAACAGGCTTAGGAGGATTTACTTCATAAGCATCTGCCTGACCGTTATTATTTAAATCAATTTTTACTAAGTCTTTTGCCATCTTAGGAGAAACTACCACGTAGTTATCCCAGGTTGCACGTGTAACTGGATCTGGTAATTCTTGTAACCATGGGTTAGAAGCACCTTGACCAGCACCAATTCCTACTTTCTCATACAATACTAATTCAACAGCCCCACCTTTTTTACCAGATGTTGCTGCTGTAATAGCTGCTGCTACGGCACCGCCATTAAAGCTCCCTTTAACCGCATCCAATGATAAAGAGGGATTGATTACACCAGACTGTAAAGCCTTATCCCAACCAGTTTCTCCGCCTACTTTCGCAGACCAATAGCTTTTTAAGAATGCCAAATAATCGGTAGTTGCACCGCTCCATTTCAACAAGCTATCTTGCCACTGACGTGTTTTGAATAGCGGATTGATAGTAGGTTGAATTAATGAGAAATAGCTAGATTTACCTTCTGCGTCACCCCAACTTTCTAAGAAATGGTGATCAGGTAAAACATATTTACACATGACACTTGTTTCGTCCAATTTAGTATTGAAAGAAATAGTGGTTTTTACTTTTTTAAGTCCGACATTAAACTTATCAGCAGCAAACCAAGTATAAGAAGGATTAGCACCGTGGATCAATAATGCTCCAATAGAACCAGCGTTCATATCATCAACCAATTTCACGAAATCAGCATCGATACCAGCACGGTAATTTAAAGTACTTGCCCAATCTATCGTAACACCATATGCGCCAATGGCGTCGTTAATAGCATTAACAATAACTTGAACATTTACATCATTGCTACCACTTACAACAAGGGCAGCTCCTTTATTAGCATTCAAAGCTTTAGCAGCTTTTTCAATGCCTTCTTTTAATTTTTTATCAGCGATAGATACTTCAGAACCTTTAACAGCACTTAATAAAGCAGCAGCAATAGCAGCTGTTTCAGAAGGGCGGTGTAAGAATTTTTCGTCTGCATTAGAACCCGTTAAACTTGCTACACTTTCAAAATGAATGTGTTTGCTCATTGCTGGACTTTTCTCATTTATTTTTTTACCTGCTGCATATTGTTTTGCAAATTCAACAGGGCTCAACCAGGTACCTAAGAAATCAGCGCCCAGGCTTACAATTGCTTTTGCGTTTTGGAACAAATAAGATGGGATTGCTTTTTTACCAAAGGTTAATTCATTGGCCAATAACATTCCAGAAAAAGAAACCGCATCATAAGTTACGTGACGGCTACCTGGAAATTTAGCAAGGAATTGAGCAATCACTTCTTTAGTGGTAGGAGAGGTAATCGTGCTGGTTAAAATAACTGCGCCAGTTGCCCCCTTAATTGAATCTGCAATAGACATATCAGCAGCTTCAAAAGTTACTTCCTTTCCATCAATGGTAGGGAAACGCAAACGTGCGGTATCGTATAAGTCTAAAACAGAAGCCTGAACACGGGCAGATGTACCGCCACCAGTTACCGGGCTATAGTCGTTACCTTCTAATTTAATCGGCCTGCCATCACGTACTTTAGCTAAAACACTAACTACATCACCATCTTGTACATAGGTAGTAGCATAGTATTTAGAAACACCAGGTACAATTTCTTCTGGTCGGTTTGCAAAAGGGATTGACTTCTTAACGGGCATTTCGCAACTTGCTGCAGCGGCTGCTGCGGCAGTACTAAAACCTAAGTATTTCAGGAAGTCTCTACGTGGTGCTTTGGCTTCTAAAAAGCTTTTGCCATCTTCTGCAACAAACGGTAATTCTTCTTTGAATTCGTCTTTTACATCTTTGTTAAAAGCTTCAGACTGATTCAGCTCACCAAAACTTTGCCAGATCTTTTTTTGCTCCATAATATGTTTGGTTGATAGCGGAAGGTTGTTTGTGGCAACCCCACTTTCTTATGTATTTATGATCAAAACAAACGGGGTAACCGTTTGCGTGTATCCTAGATTAATAGTGACATTTTTGACATTCTGTTCCACCGATCTTTTCAACAGTAATTCCTTTGGTACTGTCGATCTTACCAGATTTCAAATCCTGATGGAATTTCTCATAGATGCTGTAGAAACCATTGTCTTTGAACTGAACTTTTGTTTCGCGATGGCAATTGATACACCATCCCATGCTCAGGTCGGCAAATTGTTTTACCTCATCCATTTTAGTAATATCACCATGACAGGTTTGACACTGTACCTTACCAGCTTTCACGTGTTGTGAGTGATTAAAGTAAACGTGGTCTGGCAAGTTGTGGATACGAGTCCATTCAATAGGCTTAGCTGCGCTAGCATCGAATGGCTTACCAACCGTAAATCCAGCGTACTTATAAAGTTTCTCGATTTCTTTGGTTCCGTCAACTTCCACACCTTCTTCTGTGTAGATTTTTTCGCCTTTGTATTCATTGATACTCATATGGCAGTTCATACAAATATTCACACTTGGAATATTAGAATGTTTGCCTTCCTGAGCGCCACCGTGGCAATACAGACAGTTGATCTGATTGGTACCTGCATGAACTTTATGAGAGTAGTAGATAGGTTGTACTGGTTGATAATTCTGAGAGCGACCCAATCCCATGGCACCTTTGGTTGTAAGATAACCACCAACGATAAATAAGATTACCGCCATAAATGCGATATAAGATTTATGCTTCCAGAAAGGAATTTCCTCTTCAGATGCTTCTCCAGAACGTTCGATGGATAATTTTCTAAGGTTGCTATTTACTCTTAATAATATAAGAGCCACAACAGCTAAAACCAGCGTTAATACACCAAACAACAAACTGTTATCTCCTTCTGGAACAGGAACTGCAGAACCAGCAGGTTTGTCGGCACCAGGAGCAGGAACAGTTTTGATATAAGCCAGAATCGCGTCGATGTCTTTTTCAGACAGACCCGGAAAAAGGTTCATTGCTGTTTTATTGTACTCGTTGTACAGATTGTTTGCGTAAACATCCCCGGTTTTCAGGAATGCGGCACTGTTTTTAATCCATGCATGCAGCTTGGTTTTGTCGGGCCAACGATCTTCAACTCCCGCGAGAGCTGGACCCGTTGAGCGCTTATTCACAGCGTGACATGCGGCACAATTGGTACTAAATAGTGTTTTCCCGTCTTGCGCTGACACATTCATCGCAAAAAAAGTAGAACACAATAATAATACTGCGCTTAATAAGAGTGTTTTGGCTATACTTCTATAAGATATCATATTCACAAACGGTGGTTCTGGTGTGGAAAAATATCCGTGAACGGCTGCAAAAATATGATACAGACATGACAAAAGCTAAACCTTTAAAAAAAAAATTTATCCTTGACTGGCTTACGTTTCAGCAAATTATGCTGTATTACACATTATGATATTGCTGAATTTGTGATTTTTTTTGAATATTTCCTTTTTTTCTGGAGCAGTATATTAATAGTCAAGTTTTTATCTCATTTTTGGCGGATGTTTCAAAGATTACAAAAGAAATGGGGAATCAGCGGTGCTCAATTTTGGGTGATTTTTGTTGCTTTTGGATTAACAGGCATCACAACTGCATTCATTACCAGATATATTACTGGTTGGATTGGATTAAGCAAGGAGACATTCTGGCTATGGGAAGTATTAGTAAGAATTATCATGTTACTTTTTGGATATCAGGTTGTTTTATTGTCTTACGGTGCGCTTTTAGGTCAATGGCCTTTCTTCTGGAAATATGAAAAGATCTTACTTCAAAAGCTTGGGATTTTAAAGGCTGAAAAGTCAAAAAGTTATCTCAAAACAGTAAATATTGCCATTTTCGCCTCAGGGGCTGGGTCTAATGCTGCAAATATTATCCGCTATTTTAAAAATCGGCTCGACACCAAGATCAGTTTAATCGTTTGCAACAAACCAGGGGCTGGAGTTTTAGAAATTGCTGAAAAAAATGGTATTCCTACGTTACATATTGAGAAAGATCGGTTTACAAAAGGAGATGCTTATCTCCCCGAATTACAAAAAGCGGGGATTGACTTTGTGGTATTAGCTGGTTTTTTATGGAAGGTCTCAGCGGCTTTGATTGCTGGTTACCCTAATAAAATTATCAATATTCACCCTGCCCTCCTTCCAAAATATGGTGGTAAGGGAATGTACGGTTCAAAAGTGCATGAGGCTGTGATTGCTGCCGGTGAAAAAGAAAGTGGGATCACTATTCATTTTGTGAACGAACACTATGATGAAGGAGCCACCATTTTTCAAGCAACTTGTACCATCGATACTGCAGATACACCAGATCAACTTGCTGCAAAAATTCATGATCTGGAATATGCGCATTTCCCAAAACAGATTGATGAATTACTTGCTAAACTGGCACCATAAATCAGATATTTTTTTATCATGGATTGAACTCAAAAAAAATTAAATTGAGGGTTCAAACTATTTGCATGAAAAAAAACATAGTTGTTTTATTGCTCACCGTATTTGTTAATTCATCAACAATAACAGCACAAAAAAACAGCGGTACTCCGTTAAGTTTTGGGTTGCCTGAACAAAATAATTTTTCTCCTGAGCGATTAGCCAGGATCGACAAAGTAGTGCAACAATATATCGATAGTGGCTGGATCAATGGTGCCATTGCACTCGTGGCTAAAAACGGAAAAATTGTTTACTACAAAGGATTGGGTTATGATGATAAAGAATTAAAACAACCCATGAAAAAAGATGCCATCTTCAGGATTGCATCTCAAACTAAAGCAATTACCAGTGTTGCAATTATGCAATTAGTAGAGGAAGGAAAAATTTTATTAGATGATCCAATCTATAAATACATTCCCGATTTTAGAAAGCCAGTAGTATTGGATAAATTCAATTCTGCAGATAGTTCTTACACGACTGTTCCTGCAAAAAAAGAAATTACCATCCGCGAATTATTAACGCACACTTCAGGAATTGGTTACGCACAAATTGGTGCGCCTCAAATGAATGCCATCTATTCAAAAGCAGGTGTGTATGGCGGTATTGGTTTGCCAGCGGGTATGAAATTAGCAACCAATATTTTACGTTTGGCGAAGTTGCCGTTGATGCATAACCCGGGAGAAAAATGGACCTATGGTTTAAATGACGATGTGTTAGGCTATCTCGTAGAAGTATTAACAGGACTGAGTTTTGATGAGTATCTAAAGAAAAAAATATTCGAACCGCTGGGTATGAAGGATACTTATTTTTACATTCCAATGGAGAAGCAATCACGTTTGGCAAACTTATATACAGAAGACAGTTTGAAGCATATTGTAAAGATGCCAGAGACTATTCAATTAAATGGAAATTTTTATCGTGATTATCCGAATTTGAAGGGCGGAACATTTTATTCAGGAGGTGGAGGTTTAGTGTCTACTGCTTATGACTATGCTATTTTTATGCAGATGTTATTGAATGGTGGCGACTATAATGGAAAACATATTTTAAGCAAAGCAAGTATGCGTTTAATGACTACCAATCAAATTGGCACCATGTCAAGAAATACTTCTGGACCAGACACTAAATTCGGATTGGGTTTTGAATTAGTAACTCCGGGTAGTTATGGAAGAAGTTATTATTCGATGGATACGTATAGCTGGGGTGGTATGTTTAGTTCCAGTTATTGGATTGATCCAACTGAAAAAATAGTGGCGCAATTTGTATTGCAAATGTTACCTGCCAGTCATGGAGACATTAATGAGAAGTTTAAAGTGCAAGTATATCAGGCGCTGCAATAAAAGTAAACATTAAAAAGAAAAAAATGAGGAAAAAGGTTTCCCCTCCATCGCATGCGATGGAGGGGTGGCTAGAGCGATTGAGCGAACAGACGGGGTAGGAAAAACTTGAAATTGAAAATTATTATTTACTAAAAAGCCTCTAAAAAATCAGAGGCTTTTTAGTATCAATCTTCTTCTTCAGGAGGGATTGAATTAATTCCAAAAATTTTATAGATTGGACAAAAATCTACAAGCGCGGTTGCTAATAAAACGCCGCCTGCAATAAGTAATATTAATCCAATAGTTCCTGTAATTACTTGCATAAAATAAAGTGCAGCAAATACAACTGATAGAATAATCCGAACAATCCTATCGAGAAATCCAATGTTCTTTTTCATTAGGCTTTATTTAATAGTTTTAAAATGCGTTAGTTACTCACAGAAAGCCCTAAGAACCTGAGAAATAATATGATAGCGTTGTTGGCTTTCCACTACAAAATAAACATTAGTTTTTAATATATACAATGAGATTAATCACTTTATGGAAATTAAAATCAAGGCCTTTCATAAAAATAGAGCCAAAAAAAATCCCGAGTGTTGGCTCGGGATTCATTAATATGGATATTTTATCCCTATCCCGGTACGCGAGAGATATATTTTTCAATTTCTTTTACCTGGTCTAATACCTGTTTGGTGGTGGGTTTACAAGCTTTTGCTCTACGGAAAAAATCTTTTGCAGCGCGAAATTCTCTTTTATTCATAAAGATCTGGCACATGCTCAAATAAGCAACAGCCTCACTTTCTTTATCAGGAATTCCCAAGCGAATAGCTGCGCGTATATAGGTTTCGCCTTGTTTCAGATCGCCTTTTTGCATGGCCATCATACCTAACTGAAGCTTGTTAGCTCCTTCAGCTTCGGGCATTGGTGAGCCCAGAGAAGAACTCATTTTCAGGTGTTTTTCGGCTGAATCGAAGTCTTGCTTCATCATTGCCAAATTACCCTTGATGGTATAATAAGTAGAGCGAACAGGTTTGTATAAAAGGCCTGGGAACCAGATGGTAGCTAGAATTTTTTCAACTTCCTCAATATTACCAGCTTCCATGGGACCTTGAATCAGGCGCATGGGTCCGATAAAGAAATGACTAGCAAAGCCAATCAATGCGATGAAATAGATTGGAAAAATTGGCCAAAAACCAGTACCAGTAAGGTTTAAAGTAAGCCCTAATGCTACTGCCAGAATGCTTAACCAAAAGCGGTATTTAATGATGATATTATAAAATTGCATAACCCTTATTAATTGAGAGTGGGCAAAGATAATGGGAAATAGGCTTTTTCGGAATCTGATTTCTGAAATCTCAAATGCTAGTGTTTGGCATCGTTTACTTCCAGCCAATAGCCTTCTGGGTCTTTGAGCCATATCTGGTGTACCCCATCGATTCGGGTAGTGATGGTATTGGGTTTACCACTCACGTCTTCGAAAGCGAGTTTTAGTTCCAACAGACGTTTAGTAAAGTCAGTGAGCGAGGGAACACTAAAGCAGGTATGATGGTTCTTAAAGTATTCTTTAGGTTGATATGCTCCCTGAATGAGATGCATCGCAATGCCGTTACCGATAGTAAACCAGGCGTGTTTATTATCGTGAAAGGGTTCAGCCAAAGTGTCTAACTGCATCACATCGCGATAAAAAGAAGCTTCTTTTTGCAGGTCGGCCACAAAAATGGCCACATGGTCGATGGTAACTTTTGGTTTATTGTTTTGTGCGTTGGCAGGGTTATAATAGCCAAAACAAATGAACAGGCAAAGAAAAGCAGGAAGGAATTTCATATGGTTAATTATATGCTGAAAATACAGCATTCGTTGCAACTAATTAAAAAGGGGGAACAATAAAGGATAGAAACTGTTATTTTTGCGGCTCGATAAATTTTTTTGTCGGGGTCCCGTAGTTCAATGGATAGAATAGGAGTTTCCTAAACTCTAGATCCAAGTTCGATTCTTGGCGGGACCACTTATACCTCAGAACCCTTGATTGTCAAGGGTTTTTTGTTTTGATGTGGCGAAGTGATATGATGCTGATTTGTTATTTGTGCAGCAAAGTGTGAAGCAGAATGGAGATTTTGACTACGTTCTTACTTTAATGACTTCCACAAAATTTTATAAAGTGTGATGCTTTATCTTTTGAAATAACCTTGGTAACTTCACAGTTATGATCACATATCTGGTTCAGATACTTGATTGATACAGATGCTTCCATATCTTCCCAATAAGTAACCAAATAATAAGCTAAACAACCAGAAGTAATATTTTTTGCCACTCCTTCAAACGGGCTTGTTTTTAAAACACCATTTTCAATATAAACTGGAGGCTTGTAATCAGAACTAAACTTGATTATTTTTTTCATATAAATATTTGTTCCATTAGCATATCCCATTTCCCATAAAAATTTATTTGTTATATCGTATCCAACAATATTGCCAGTAAAATCATTGAGTTTATACCGATAAAATTGGTCCATAATTAATGCAGGGTCTTTGATTTGACCTGCCATTTTAAGTTGTAACCCTTTCTGGGTTTCCACTGAAGTTGATATTTCAGATAAATAACCTATTTCAACATGGAGGTTTTTACTATTGATAATAAAGGTCAATCCTGTTTTATTGGAATTATATTTTACAGGTACATAAACCAAATCTTCCATATTATTAATTGATAAAATACTTAGGTTATGCCATGAAGCCATGTTTTCCAAACTGTCAATAAAAGTATTAGATGATGCATTACCAATTTTCTGCCCTTCCATCCAATTTTTAAGAATTGATTTCAAATTATTATTGGGTTGATTTATAATATCCCGCTTTATACATGAAAATGGAATGATTATAAATAGACATAAAATAAATATTCCAAATCGATTTGGTATGTTTTTCATACGCATTTTCTGTTTCTTAATTTTCTCAAACCTAATCCAATAAAATATAGAACTCCAACTGAGGAAACCCCTAAAAAGAAGGATTTTAGTAACTCATAGACCTGTCCATCACCAAGGAGGAAGTGGATAACCAATATAACTTTCAAGATATGTTGTGTTACCTTTCACATTTTGCTACTAACATTTTAATTTGTTCCAAATCCCAATACTTTTCCTTTTCAACTTTCTTGTATCTGGTTAAATAATATTTACCATTATCACAATCACTAAGGAGAAAATAATAACAAAAGGAAAGCTGCCAATATGCTTTAGAATATTTTGATTTGTGGAATAGTGATTTCTTGTAATTTTCTATTGTCTTGAAAAGAAACACGCTGTCTTTGTTTCGTATGTAAAGCAATAAATAACTTGAAGCTAAGTCACTGTAATAGAGATATATATTTTTATTTATCCGACTTGTATCAAGAGATTCCAGTTTTTGTTTTGCGGTAATAACTGTTAATGTATCATTTTTACCACAAGTAATAGATGTTAAACTATTACGTATTTTCTCATAATCTATTTTCTGAGAGTATGATGGCAATGTCAAAGAAAAAAGGATAACAATAAGAAATGATTTTTCTCTCATAAAGAATCTTTACTTATTTGAAGGTACTGAATTAGTAATTAAAATTTATAGGATTAGGTATTATAAACGCAAAGTGTTTTTAGGTAGTTGTAAGGATGTGGAATTTGATGAATCATTCTTTGTAAAACATCATTGAATAATCCCTTCCTTCTGTTTCTTCTGTTGAACCTGTATTCATATT
>JANYEA010000152.1 GCA_025363385.1 Bacteroidota bacterium
CTCCATCGCATGCGATGGAGGGGAAACCTATTCTTACCAGTTTTTCTTCACTCTTCTTTTACTTTTTAATTTTTACTTTTAATAGTCCCCTTAATTCATGTTTGAACTCTTCACTCATATTGTCTTTAGGCACAATGAAAAAAGATTTTGCATCGAAGTATAAATGAAAAAAATTTGGGCTTTCGAAATATTTACTAAATCTATTCCACTGCCAAATCATTTCACCCCTTTCGTTTTCTAAAACCACTGCAAAATCATTGAAACTGATGATGAATTTATCTTTGAAAGTTTCAGCCTTATTGTAGATATTATTGGGTAAAAAATACCAGAAAGAAGCCATTAATCCCATCCATATCAGCGAGCCTAAAAAGAAGGGTTCTGGGCGAATTTTCTTGGTATAAAAAAGAATAGCAGATACAATGGCAAACACATTTACAAGTACCAGCATAACTCGAATTTCAGGGCTCTGCACAAAATGATATCGCAGGGCTTGAATTACTTTGGTTTTTTGATAACTAAAACTTAATTGCATGAATCAAAAGTATTGCCCATTGCATAAACCACAAATTATTTTACAGAACTAAAGTCACAAGCTATTTTTCCTATGTCCAAATTAGATAGCCTGCTATTACCAGTTGCAATAATAATCTTATATCTAAAAATCACAGACTGGTCCTTCGTTAATGTAAAATTCAACTCCGTTTTACCATTAGAAAACACTTTCTGTCCGAGCGGATTGGCAGCAAATAGCCCATAATTGCGTGCATGCCAATAAGTAGGATATCCTGGATTTAGCGGATGGTCTATCATTACAATACTCACAGAATCTTCGCCCAGTTTCCCATATAACATACACCAGCTACCCCTCGTGCCCCATGCAGCATCGCCTTGTTTTCCCTCACTTGTGAGATAATTTCCCGTTACTGTGCTGTCTTTATTTGCTTTTACCTGTGTAACAATTCCATTGGCATTTGTATACTTTTTTGTTACACTAACGGGCAATTCTAATTCGTGTGCCACTCGCAAACCCAACATGCCATCTTTCACATCATTAAAACTCACATCTTCCTTTGCAATAAGTTTTGTAATGCGTTCAATTACCCGAATGTTACCGAAATAGCTAAAATGTAAATCCGTGATTTCTTCCAGTAACACATCTTTTTGTTGATTTGTCCAATTAGCCTTATAAGAAATTTTCGCTTCTTTACCTGATTTTGCATATAAAATTTTCTGTGTGCGAATCCAGCCATAGTTCTTTTTCTTATCATCATCTATGGCATATGAATTATTCCAGAAATCTAACCCATTCACACTCTCATAATTAAACCATAATCCAATATGGTGGGGATGATCTATTGGTTCATTGGCACGAGGATTTAAGGGGAACCCCCGTGTTATCGCTAAATTATTCGAAGCAAAAATGGGATACAAAAATGGTTTTTCTAAGCTATCAGGATAACAAAAATTAGTGAATACTTTCTTTCCAATTTTGATAGTAATTTTCTGAGTCAATAAATCATTAATAACTTCAACCCTACCCTGTTTCTTAGAATTAAGTTGTGCAGTATTAGAAGCAATGATGCCAAAAAATAAAAAAAATAAAAGGCTGTATTTTTTCATACTTCATTTTGATTCTGCTATTATCATTTAAAAACTACTTCTTCTTTTTTTCCTAAAAGTGTTTGCATCAACACCCATGCTAATAAATAGGCTGTTCCTGAAATGATGAACATAATATAATAAGCGGTTTCAATTTGGTTGAGCGCTCGATAATGCACAAATAAACTTTTTTGTACAAAGAGCGAAAGGAAAATCCCCCCAATTGCACCAAACATTCCGGCAATTCCAATAACCGAACCCACAAGCATTTTTGGAAAACGGTCTGAAACAACGGTGTACATATTGGCACTCCAGGCCTGATGCGCAGCTGCTGCAAAACCAATCACTAACACTGCCAGCCACATATGTAAACTGCCCAACAATTGTGCAAATACAATAGGTAATACACAAAAAGCATATAACAGCATAGAGAATTTTCTGGCTTTAAATAAGGGCCAATTATTTTTAGTCAAATGTAAAGGAAGCCAACCTCCGCCGATGCTTCCAAAGGTCGATAATGTATACACCATTGCTACTGGCAACCCAATTTCAATTCCCTTCAAATGATATTCACTTTCTAAAAAATCAGGGAGCCAAAAAAGATAAAACCACCAGATTGGGTCTGTTAAAAACTTACCAAATACAACTGCCCATGTTTGTCGAAATCCCATTAACCGTATCCAAGAAACATTTTGCACCTGTATTTCTTCCTCAACTTTTGTTTGACTAGAATCAGCATGAATTAATTCAAATTCATTTTGTGATAGTTTTTTGTGCTTCGCAGGAACTTCATATAAGACCCACCAAAAAATCAACCAAATAAATCCTAATGAACCGGTTAAAATAAAAGCCCATTGCCAACCCCAATGCACATTGATCCAGGGTACAGTTAATGGTGCAATAATGGCTCCTATATTGGTTCCAGAATTAAATATTCCTGTAGCAAGTGCTCTTTCTTTTTTGGGAAACCACTCTGCTACCGTTTTTATAGCTGCCGGAAAATTACCTGCCTCTGTAATTCCTAATGCAGATCTTGCTATACCAAAACCAAAAGTACTATTAGAAAAAGCATGGGCAATAGCCGCAATACTCCAGAGCAATGTTGATAATAGATAACCAATTTTAGTGCCCAACTTATCAATCAATCTACCAGCCCCTAACATGCCTAGTGCATATGATACTTTAAAGGCAATTTCGATATTGGCATAATCACCATCATTCCACTTGAATTCTGCACTCAAACTCGATTTCAATAAACTAATTACAGCCCTATCGAGATAATTTATAGTAGTAGCAAAAAAAATCAATGAGCAAATTGTCCATCGGTATTTACCTATATCAGTTTGCTGCATGAATTATTGTTTTATTGCCTTAATAATTGCCAATACTTTTTCAGTCTCTTTACCAATGTTGTAAAAGTCTTTTGTTTCAATTAATTTTTTACTTAGTAACTGGCTTCCCATTCCCACTGCTGCTACTCCTGCTTGAAACCATTGTTTAATATTTTCTTTCTCAGTAGTAACACCGCCCGTTGGCATGAAACAGATGTCGGGAAAAATGTCTTTGATGGCAGCTACAAATGAAGGTCCCAGTAAATTACCAGGAAAAAGTTTCACAAAATACAATCCTAAGTTTTCAGCTCGCATAATTTCAGTGGGAGTCATGCATCCCGGTATCCACAACATCTGATGCATATTTACCATTTCAGCAACTGATTCATCAAGACCTGGTGAAACCAAAAAATCAGCGCCCTCATGAATAAATTGATGAGCAATCGCAGCATTTTTGATGGTGCCCACACCAAGTTTCATACCTGGCAATTCAGACTCAGCCACTTTTTTCATTTCTATAAAATTAGCAAGGGCCGTTTTGCCTCTATTGGTATATTCCAGGGCTCTGATACCAGCACCATATAAAGTTTTCATAATAGTAATACTTACTTCTTTATCGCTATGATAATAAAGTGGCAAAACTCCTTGTTCTGAAATAAGGTCAAGCATTCTGGGTTTCATTTCCATTTGGCAATTATTTACATATATGCATCTTAAAGTTACTCTATATTATTTCAGAAATGGGCCTTAAAAAGATTGTTTAAGAAAGAATCCTATTCTAATGTTAGCTAACTTCCATAAATATTTAAAAATATTTCATGATTATCGATCATTTAAAAAATGCAGCTAAATATACTTCGTTAAATCCTCTTTTTGAGAGAGCTTTTGAATTCATTAATGCCACAAATTTAGAAAGCATCGCATTGGGTAACCATGAAATTGTAGGTAGGAATCTCAGGTTAATTGTAGCAGATGAAAATGGGGTATCGGAATCGGTTTCCACTTCCGAATTCGAATGCCATAATCAGCATATTGATATTCAATTCTGTATTTCTGGCGTAGAAAGATTTGGATGGAAACCCAGAAATTCTTGCTCATTCCCAAAAGGGGAATATAGCAAAGAGAAAGATGTTTTAATTTATAACGATGCACCCGACATGTTCTTTACACTAAAAGAAATGCAGTTTGTTATTTTATATCCTGAAGATGTACACGCCCCGATGATTTCGGAAGGAAGAATTCGAAAACTGATCTTTAAAGTGAGGATTTAGCTAATTACAAATAATGTAGCAAAATTTTATTTACGGCATCTACATCCTGCCGGGTACCATCACCTCTTTCCAGAAGTTTACCTACTGCTGCCGCAGTAGCAAAGTTGAGTATATTTTGTGGATGACTATTTTGCAATACCCCATAAATAAGGCCTGCCATAAAACAATCGCCACTCCCACTTCTATCGTTTATTAAACCAATATTGAAATCAGTAGTTTCAAAAAAATGCCCCCCCTTATAAAGAGAAGTATAATACAATATTTGATTTTTCTCTTTGTCAAAACGAAATGTATTGGCTACCGTTTCACAAGATGGATATTGGGAAATGATTTCTTTTGAAACTGTCATTGACTGATCTAAGTAAGCTTCTTTGCTACCCTTTGTATGGATCTGATCATCGATATTAATTCCTAATAAAATATGAGCACTCCAAATATTTCCCATTACTAAATTACAATAGGGCAACAAATCTTTCATCACAGGTATTGGGCTACCCGTATATTTCCACAGTCTTGATCTATAGTTTAAATCAACCGATACTTTAATACTTTTTTGCCGTGCAGCCTTTACAGCTTCCAGGCAGATATCAGCTAAATTCTGACTGATAGCGGGAGTAATTGCCGAAAAATTAAACCAATCAATATCTTCAAAAACACTATCCCAATCGATAGTACCTGGTTGCAATTTTGCAAAGGTTGAATCAGAGCGATCGTAAATAACTGCACCTTTTAAATCTGCGCCCTGATCTAAATAATACAATCCAATTCTATCGTCGCCAAAAATCATTTTTTTTGTACCTACTCCCTGGCTGTTTAAAAAATGCATGATATGTGAAGCCATGAAATTATCAGGCAGTGCAGAACAATATTGTACATCCACACCAAAACCAGCCAAAGCCCTCGCTACATTGCCTTCTGCACCTCCTACGAATATTGAGAAAGGATCTTGATTCACTTCTTGTATATAGGGCGAAATCCGCAATAAGAGCTCTCCAAAACAAAGTACCTTTTTCATTTTTGAACTTTAATATTATTAACTAATTTCTGGGGTAACTTTTTCCCAACCAAAATAGCGCCTTGCATTTTTATAACAAATATCCTGTATCATTTTACCAACCAATTCTTCGTCATTTGGAAGTTCACCTTGTTCCATTTCAGTTCCGAATAAATTACAAAGGATTCGGCGAAAATACTCGTGTCTAGGGAATGACAAGAAACTTCTTGAATCAGTTAGCATTCCTACAAACTTGCTTAACAAACCCATATTAGATAACTCATTGATCTGTTTTATCATTCCATCTTTTTGATCTAAAAACCACCAGGCAGCACCATACTGAACCTTTCCTTCTATAGAACCATCATTAAAATTCCCGGCCATTGTGGCAAATAAAGCATTGTCGGCAGGATTTAAATTATATAAAATTGTTTTTGTCAACTTGTTTTCTGCATCCAGTTTACTTAAAAATGAAGCCAATGATTTTGCATGGGAAAAATCTCCAATTGAATCCCAACCAGTATCTGCCCCTAAACTTTCCACCATCCTTGCATTATTATTTCTGATTGCCCCAAGATGAAATTGTTGCACCCAACCTTTCTCTTGATCCCATTCTGCAAAATGAATGAGCATGGCTGATTTGAATTTTATTTGTTCAACAGGGTTTAAATATTTCCCGACCCTTAGCTTATCAAAAATATTTTCAATTTCAGCTACCGTATAATTTTCAGCATATACTTCTTCCAGTCCGTGATCAGAAACTACACAGCCCAGGGTAGCAAAAAAATCATGCCTTGATTTTAGTGCTTTTAAGTAACCTTTGAAATCTGAAATAGAATGATTCGAAATGGCTTCTAACTGTTTGAGATACGATGTAAAATTGCCAGGATTTTTTATCTCCATTGCTTTATCTGGACGAAATGTAGGAAGGACAGGGATCTCAAATCCATCTTTTTTTAATTGGATATGATCATATAATCCATCAATAGGATCATCGGTAGTACAAATTAGCGCAACATTCATTTTCCGGAGTAAATTCTTTACTGTATATGCAGGCGTTTGTAAATAATCAGAACATGATTGGTAAATGTTTGTAGCAGTTTCCGGGCAGAGTAAATCAGGGATATTAAAAAAGCGTTGCAGCTCAAGATGTGTCCAATGATATAGCGGATTCCTGAGCGTATAGGGTACTGTTTCAGCCCATTGCATAAACTTTTCAAAATCTGAAGCATTACCCGTGCAAAAATTTTCAGATACTCCATTTGCTCGCATCGCCCTCCATTTATAATGGTCACCAGCTAACCAAGCCTCTGTTATATTTTTAAACTGATGATCGTCTGCAATTTGCTTAGGCGAAAGATGACAATGATAATCGATCAGAGGTAAATTCTTTGCATAAATATGATATAGATTTTCTGCTGTTTTATTTTGCAACAGAAAATTATTGTCCATAAATTTTTTCATTTGCCCAATTTATTCGATGGCCTAATTTTTATAAACTAACTCCTCTTTTCCATGGTATAAAGTCATCCTGCCCATGCCGCATTGCATGCACTTTTTTATTACCACTTGCCAGTTCAATAACATAATCTAAAATTCTTTCCCCAGCTTCCTCAATGGTTTCTAATCCATCAATGATAGTACCCGTATTGATATCAATGATGTCTGGCATTTTTTGAAAAAGTGCTGTATTAGTGGCAATTTTTACTACAGGTACAATCGGATTTCCTGTCGGTGTACCTAGTCCGGTTGTAAATAAAACAATGGTAGCACCAGAAGCCACTTCAGCAGTGGTGGATTCTACATCATTACCAGGTGTACATAATAAATTCAAACCTGGGTTTACTAATTTTTCTGGATAATCTAACACATCCACTACCGGAGAATTTCCGGCTTTTTTTGCTGCCCCTGCCGATTTAATAGCATCTGTAATTAAACCGTCTTTAATATTACCCGGGGATGGATTCATATAAAATCCACTACCAGTTTCTTCTGCTTTTTTATTATACACCTTCATCAAATGCATGAACTTGTTAGCGGTATTTTCCTTTACACATCGATCGCTCATTTCCTGTTCTACACCACATAGCTCGGGAAATTCAGATAAGATAACCGAACCACCCATTGCCACTAATAAATCGGAAGTATGACCAATTGCAGGGTTTGCAGATATTCCTGAAAATCCATCTGAGCCTCCGCATTCAAGGCCAATCACCAATTTATTGATGGGTGCTGGCTTTCTAGTATGTTCATTCGCTTGCACCAATCCCAGAAATGTTTGTTTGATAGCGGTTTCAATTAAGTTGGATTCAGTACCTGCAATTTGTTGTTCTAATATGTAAAACGGTCGATCATAGTTGGGATATCTTTTTTGAATTTCAGTTTGTAAAATAGAAGATTGCGCATGCTGGCATCCCAGACTTAACACAGTTGCACCTGCACAATTCGGATGAACAATGTAACCTGCTAACAATCCACACAAAGCTTCCGCATCCGAGCGAGTACCGCCACAACCCCCTTCATGTGTTAGAAACTTAATACCATCCACGTTTTTGAAAACAGGAGCAGTATCTACCTGAATATTTTGCTCTTGGAATATTTCTGATTCTATTTTAGCAACCCCTTTTTCGGTCTGATACAAACCAGCCAGTTTTTTTGTAAACTGATGATACCTTTTGGGTCTTGCATAGCCTAACTCATTAAGTAAAGCTTCTTTCATTACTTCGATATTTCTATTTTCACAAAAAACCAAAGGAATCACTAACCAATAATTTGCAGTACCTACCGAGCCATCTGATCGATGAAAGCCCATAAACGATTTATCTTTCCATTTCTCAACATCAGGAATTTGCCAGTTTAATTTCCGCTCACCTAATTTAAAATCATTTGAAGCATGTTGCGTGTTTTCGGTAGTTATTTTACTTGCTACGGGTAAATCCACGGAAGCTTTTCCAACTAACACCCCATACATAATAATATTCCCATCTTTAAGAATGTGCTCGATGGTAAACTTATGTTTTGCAGGAACAGAATCTAACAATTGATAACTACTTCCTTTAAATTGAATAATCTCACCTTTCGATAAATCCATCAATGCCACCAAAACATTATCGTTAGGATGCACTTGCAAAACATTTTGTTTTTCCCCCATACTAATTATTTTTTTCAGAAATTGATTGTAAAGTATTTTCAACTCCCTGTTGTAAGTTTTCAATCATAGCCACTATTTTTTCGCAAAGTCCATTTATTTTATTGAGATTGGAACCCCAAATAGATGTATCACTTAAAATGGCTTTCACCGCATCAAATGTATTTTTTCCAAACCAATAATGATAAAGTAATTCAGCTTTTTCGTCTGTAACTTGATATTGTTGATTTCCCACTGACTTTAAAAACAAATTTTCTTGGTTCTTATCCGTTTTCATAAATAAAAGATAGGCTGCAAATCCCATCACCATACATTGGGGAATACTACTTTTCAATGCATTATGTTTAAGTAGTAGCGGCACATTTCTAATGGCCATTTTTGAAGTATACTGCATACTAATATTGATCCACTTATGCTCGATAGATTCATTGCTGAATCGATCAATAACTTGTTCTGCAAAAATTTGAGCGGCCTGTTCACTGATACTTTCTGATATAACCAAGGGTTTAATTTCTTCCATTATCAACCTTCTTACAAATTGCCTGAAATGGTCTGCTTGCATCGCTTGTAAAACCGTTTCATATCCGCATAAAATAGCAAGCGCACAGGAAAAACTGTGTGTACCATTCAATAACCTCAGTTTAAGTTCTTTATAAGAATTAATATTAGAAACAACTTTTACAGTTGAATTGGTTGCAGCAAAAGAAAGGGTTTCAATTGTTTTTGGATGAGCAGTTTCTATTGCCCATAAACTATAGGGTTCACAAAGAATCATTAAATCGTCTTGATAACCTAACAAAGATTCTTCCATTAATTTTTTATCCTTTGCCAATTTCCCGGGAACTATTCGATCTACGAGTGAGTTACAAAAATCATTTGCAACATTCATCCAATTGATGAAATCTTCTTCTAATTGATTAAAGATTGCCAACTCATTTAAAATAGATTTTAAGAACATCCCATTTTCAGAAACCAGTTCAGTGGGTATGATTACTAAGCCCTGATCCATATCACCCTCAAAATGTTTATAACGTTTCCATAAAACAGCTAATAACTTTGCAGGAAAGGAACTTGGGGGATTCATAAAAATAGACTCTTTTACCAAACTGATACCCACTTCAGTAGTATTAGATATAATAATTTTCAACTCATTCGTTTCAGCAAACAATAATATTTCTTTCCAGTGTTCGTTTGCAGTTAATACCCTACTGATTGAAGCATTAATAATTTTTCTATTTACTTTTTTACCTTCTTCCACACCCCTAATAAGTATGGTATATAAACCATCTTGTTGCGAAAAAACATCTGTATTTTCTTTTGTTGTAGATTTTACAATTACAACCCTTCCATTGAAAACCGATTTTTTATTGGCTTCATCAATATAGTAATCTGGAAGTGCCCTCAAGAGTACCCCCGTTCCAAATTGCAGTACTTTTTCAGGTAATAAAAGCAAAGCTTCCTGCGGCAGTTCAATACTTTGGGAGTTTATTAATCGAAGGCATTGACTATTCAGTTGCATAGTATTAGAAATTACTTTCCGAAATGGTATTTTTTTTGAAGTTCGTTTATCTCAGGGTATTGTTCAAATAAGAATTTATTATCGCAAACGTTAGCGCTAACGTTGCCAATTCCCCAAATTTATGAATCCTGTGCAAGTACTACGTTTATTCTGAATGATTTTCTTATTTTTAGTGTTACGTCCAACTGCTTGCTATGTCTATATCAAAACCTCGTTTGAGTTTCTCACAGATCATCAACATGAATGTAGGGTTCTTTGGAATCCAATACAGCTTTGGCTTACAACAAAGTGCTGTCAACCCCATTTATGATTTTCTAGGCGCAAGTCCAGATCAGATCCCCATTTTGAACTTGGCTGGCCCTATGACAGGTCTTTTAATACAACCTATTATTGGTGCCCTGAGTGATAAAACATGGCATCCACGTTTTGGAAGACGTAAGCCCTATTTTTTTATAGGCGCACTTTTTTGTAGTCTATGTCTTTTTATCTATCCGTTTAGTAGTAGCCTTTGGATGGCAGGTGGACTTTTATGGGTTCTTGATGCGGCAAATAATACAGCCATGGAACCTTATCGTGCTTTTATTGCTGATAAATTACCGCCTTCGCAACATGCCAATGGTTTTTTAACCCAAAGCTTTTTTACAGGACTCGGTATCACATTAGCTAATATTTCGCTTTTTGCATTTCAAAAAATTGCATTTTTAAAACAGATGCATGGTCAGATCCCCTATTGGGTTTTTGGTTCATTTTTTCTGGGTTCGATTTGTTCTATTTCATCCGTTTTATGGTCAATTACAAAAACACCTGAAATTCCACCCACTGATGAAGAGTTAGCAGCTTTAAACGCCAATAAAAAATCTGTGTTTGGTCCATTTATAGAAATATTCAACGCCATCAGGGATATGCCAAAAGTAATGTGGCAGTTAGCACTAGTGTATTTATTTCAATGGTATGCACTCTTCTGTTATTGGCAAAACGCATCAAAAAGTATTGCACAATCTGTATGGAAAACATCTCCAACTAAAGACCCAACTTTATATCAAGAAGCTGTTGGATGGGCAGGTTTAGTAAATGGATGGTATAATGTAGTAACTTTTCTTTCTGCATTTATGCTAGTTGGATTAGCAAAAAAATATAGCCCTAAAAATGTACACGTAACTTGTCTACTTCTAGCAGGTATTGGACTACTAGCATTTCCCCATATTGAAAATCAATATTTATTGTTTGTTCCAATGACGGGTTTTGGTATTGCCTGGGCTAGTATGATGGGTGTTCCTTACTTGATGGTAGTGAATGATATTCCTAAAGAAAGATATGGTGTGTATATGGGTATTATCAATATGATGATTGTAATTCCAATGATTTTACAAACAACTACATTCGGATATATATTGAATCACTTTCTAGATAACGATCCTGGTAAAGCAATCAGTTTTGGAGGATTACTACTTCTAATTGGTTGCGCAGCAACGCTAAGAATAAAAAAAGTAATCCCCGCAGATGATACAATTGTAATAGGTGGAGGCGGACATTAAGTAATAATAAAACTCCATATTGGAGAAGGAGGTACTATGAAAATATTATGCATTGGAGAAGCGCTAATCGATATGATTTGCACTGATAAAGGAAGCAGTTTGTCAAAAGGTCAGAATTTCTTAAAAAAGCCAGGTGGTGCACCCACTAATGTTGCCGCTGCAGTGGCTGCATTAGGTGGCAAGGTTGAGTTGGCAGCCAAAGTGGGTAAGGATCCATTTGGCAAACAATTGATACAGGTAATGGAAGAGTTTGGTGTTTCCACAAAATATATGCTGCAGGACGAAAAGCACTTTACCACATTTGCATTTGTTTCCTTAATGGAAGATGGAGAGAGGGATTTTGTGTTTAACCGTGGTGCAGATGGAGAATTAAATGAAGATGAAATCAATACTATTGACTTAACAGATGTATCCATCATTCATTTTGGATCTGCTACTGGTTTTTTAAATGGTCCGCTTCAAAAAGCATATATCAGTTTATTGGATCGCGCAAAAAAACAAAACATATTTATCAGTTTTGATCCCAATTATCGTCATTTGCTTTTTCAGAATAACACGGGTAGTTTTATTGAACAATCATGGTACTTTTTAAAAAATTGTCATTTTTTTAAACTGAGTGATGAAGAAGCCATGCTAATTACAAGAACCGCTACGCTTCAAGATGCAACCACAGTTTTAAATAATGAAACAACTGCGATTTATACGATCACTCTTGGAAAAGAAGGAACTTTACTTGGCTTTCATCAAAAAAATAGCATCATCAGCAGCATCGCCATAAAACCTGTTGATACAACTGGTGCTGGTGATGCATTTGTGGGTGCCGTACTATACCAATTATGTGATAAAACATTACAAGAAATAAATAATGCCACATTAGAGGAATGGAATTTAATTGTAACAAACGCCAACAAAGCTGGCGCAAGAACCTGTGAATATCTTGGCGCAATGGAAGCATTTAAACATTTAAATAATCAGATTTTTCAATAACTCACAAATACAAGCTACTCGTGTACCAATACCAATTGCACCAACAAATATCTCTTTCTATTTTAGAACATAAAATAGATGTAGCAGGAAAAGACAACCTCTTTTATAGCAGGTTTCTTGCTAATTCAAGTGAAATTTCAGACCTATACTATTCTTTATATAGAAATCATCCGAAAGCATCTGAGGCATTTTCTAAACTCCTGGAAACCATCACAAATGCTTATGCCCAAAGATCAGAATCACTAAAACAAAAAGATGAGGAAAAAGAAGAATTGGGGAATTGGTTTTTAACAAACCAACTGACTGGAATGAGTTTGTATGTGGATCGTTTTTGTAGAGATTTAAAAACACTCAATACAAAATTGGATTACTTTAAAAAGCTAGGTGTTAATTTTTTGCACTTGATGCCATTATTTGAAAGCCCTGCAGGAGAGAGTGATGGTGGTTACGCTGTTTCAAATTTTAGAAAAGTTGACCCTCGTTTTGGCAACTTAGCAGACCTTCAATCTGTACAAGAACAGATGCGTTCTGAGGGCCTGTTTTTAATGTTTGATATTGTTTTAAACCACACCTCATTCCGTCACGAATGGGCAGAAAGAGCTAAGAAAGGAGAGAAAAAATATCAGGATTATTTTTACATGTACGATGATAGAAGTTTGCCTAATTGGTTTGAAGAAACCATGCCAGAGATCTTTCCTGAATCTGCACCAGGTAGTTTCTCTTTCGTGCCAGAATGTAATAAATGGGTAATGAGTGTATTTCACAATTATCAGTGGGATCTAAACTATACCAATCCAGATGTTTTTGTAACCATGCTTGATACCATTTTCTTCTACGCAAATTTAGGAGTGGATGTTTTACGGATTGATGCACCTGCTTTTATTTGGAAGAAGTTAGGAACCAGTTGTCAGAATTTGCCAGAGGCACATACGCTTCTGCGGCTCATAAAACAATGTGTGCAAGTTGCTGCACCTGGTATGGCTTTATTGGGTGAAGCTATCGTAGCACCAAAAGAAATCATGAAGTATTTTGGCACAGATCGTTTCATTGCAAAAGAATGCGATTTTGCTTATAACGCCACTCAAATGGCATTGCAATGGGATGCACTGGCAACAGGCGATACTAGGGTAATGCTTGCAGCACAACACGATATTTCACAAAAACCATATGGTTGCTCTTGGATTACCTATACTAGATGTCATGACGATATTGGATTAGGTTATGACGACAGTATGATTGCAGCTGCTGGATATAACGCTTATGAACATCGGAGATATTTGAAAGAATATTATTCCGGGGCCCTTCAAAATTCTCCGGCAACCGGGGCTTTATTTTCAGTAAACCCTAAAACACAAGATGCCAGAATTAGTGGTTCATTAGCTTCGCTTTGTGGTTTAGAAAAAGCTATTCGCAAAAACGATATCGCACTTATCGAAACTTCTATCCAAAAGATTAGTTTAATGCAAGCCCAAAGTTTTTTTATAGGCGGATTACCAATTATTTTTTATGGTGACGAACTTGGATATACCAATGACTATTCTTATTTGAGCGACCCGGCAAAGAGTTATGATAATAGATGGATGCACAGGCCCGTTTTTAATTGGGATAAAGAAAAAAATATTAATAAACCCGAAACGGTTGAATCGAAAGTATTTCATGCCACTAAACGGATGATTGAAATTAGAAAAAAAATAATCGCTTTTGGAGATTTCAAAAACCTTACCTGGCTTACTCCCTATAATATTCATGTAGCTGGCTTTATTCGCAGTTATGGAGAACAAATGATTTATTGTCTGTTTAATTTTAACGATCAGGCATCTTATGTTACATGGCATGCATTTAAGAATCATGGAGCCAAATCGAATCAATTATATGACCATTGGACAAAACAAGAATTTACTGTAGGAACTGATCATGAATATTTTATCATTCCACCTTACGGGTTTTGTATTTTGGAAGTGCTATAAAATAGATGGCTTAATTATTGCTACTTTCAGATATGCTTAAATCAATTCTTTTATTTTGTTCTTTCGTTTGTTTTCACGCAGCTTTTGCACAAGAAAAAATAGCATTTACTGGCAGTAATATTTCAGCGAAAGACGCACAAGAATTATTAACACATCATAATAAGGTAAGAAAAGATGTGGGAACCACCCCATTAATCTGGAGTACCAAACTAGCTAAATATGCCCAGGAATGGGCCAATCATTTAGCCACAGAAAACAATTGCAAAATGGCCCATAGAATATCTCCAGGGCAAGATGAAAAGGTATATGGTGAAAATATTTTTTGGGGAAGTGATGGAAAATTCTTTAAACCAATTGATGCATCAGTAGAATGGTATAGCGAGATTAAATTGTATAACTATACCAGGGTAACGGAAAAAAATTGGGAAGCTACCGGTCATTACACCCAAATGATTTGGGAAAATACGAAAGAAGTAGGTGTAGGGGTCTCAATTTGCCCTAATGGAGGGATCATCATTGTTGCAAACTATTACCCAGCAGGTAATTATTTACACCAATACCCATATTAAAATCTTTAATTAATCACTTACTTCACTACTAATAATACAAAGCTTAATATACCCATAGGAGGGTATTGCCATTTTTATATACATGCATAAATTTACTTTGAGTTTACACAGTATTATAAGTTCAAAACGTAAAAAATGAAACTAAGAATTATTTGTTCAGTTGGGCTATTATTTTTCTCAATCATCAATTTCGCACAAACAAACAATAATGGATCGGGCAAAAAGGCATTAACTGGCTTTGATAAAGTAATGACAGATTTAGGTTTCCCCTATACAAAAAACTCTGATTCAACTGCTTCTATATTATTTAACGGGCCCGAAGTAATTAAGTCTTATACAGTTGAAGTATTTAAAGTAAGTGGGGTGTACGTAGCCTTTGTTGATATTTCAACTAATATGGGCATAAAAGTAGACCCTAGTAAATATAAAAGTTTGCTCAGAGCCAATAACTCTATTGATCTAGTTAAGTTTGGAATTGAAGAAGATGGATCGGTAACAGTAAGGTATGAGACTTATGAAAATGGATTTAATATTGTAAATTTCAAAAAGGTCATCAATCAATTAGCTGCTGCTACTGAAGAGATAGCCCCTCAATTAAAATAGTAATGGTTTAAATGATAATCAATTGAAAAAAATCATACTTTCTACTTGTATCCTTTTAACATACACGAGTTTCATTACGGCACAAAATACTGCAGATAGCTTACAAATTTATTCTAAAACCCTGTCGGATTCTGTTTCAATTAATAAACTTATCAACTATTGTTTTCAGCATATCAACGAAATTCCAGATCAAGCTTATGCAAACTCAGAAATTGCACTAACAAAAAGTAAGGAATTAAAATTGTATTATTGCGAAGCAAGGGCCACAACGAATTTAGGTGCCATTCAAGCCCTTAAGGGAAATTACTCTAATGCACTTCAATTTTATTTAGAATGCTTGAAGATCTGGGAAAAAACAAATAACCAGCAAGGAATCATGCTTAGCAAAAATAATATTGCTCAGGTATATGGTTATTTAAAAAAGACAGAGCTTGAATATCAATTTTTAAAAGAAGCAGAGCAGATTGCCTTAAATAATGGATTCCAGGACGACTTGGGTTTAATTAAATTGAATCTTTCTATCTATTATGCCAATAAAGGCGATTACAGAAATGCCTTTAAGGAGCAATCTATTTCAAACGAAATAAACCTTAAACTTAATAAATTGTCAATTGCCAGTTTGGGTTTTTCCAATGCTGGTGCCTATTTATTTTATTTAAAAAAAATAGATAGTGCCATCCTATATTATCGTCATTCAGAAAATATTGCTATAAAAATAAATGACAAAAAAGGGATTGCAGTAAGCAGTGCCAATATTGCAGAAGCTTTTCAAAACAATGGGAGTATCGACTCTTCCATTTTCTATTATACAAGGGCAATCAATATCTCTCAATCAATTGGCCTGAAGGATATTTTAGTATTTAGCTATGAGCAATTGGCACTTTTATACAGAAAAACAGGTGACTACAATAAAGCATTTCAGTACGCCGATTTAAAACAATTGGTAAAAGATTCCATTTTAAATAGCACAGCGACTAAACAGTTGGCTGAAATGCAAATTAAGTATGAAACTGAAAAGAAAGAGAAAAAGATAAACCAGCAGAATTTTGAAATTAGTAAACGCAATTATTGGATTGGTGGCTTGTCGATTTCATTTGTTTTAATAAGTTTATTGGTTTATTCATTTAACCATAGGAAACAATTAAAGAAAGAAGCTGAGAATCAATTACGTTTAAGGAAATCTGAGGAACTAGCAACCAAAGCTGTACTAGAAGCAGAAGAAAACGAAAGGATCAGAATAGCTTCAGACCTGCACGATGGAATTGGACAGATGATGAGTGTGGCAAAAATGAATTTGAGTGCCATTGAAGATGAAATTCCTTTTATCGATATCGATCAAAAAAATAAATACTTAAATGCTATTGCATTAGTTGATGATAGCTGTAAAGAGGTTCGCATCATTTCTCATAATATGATGCCCAATGCCCTAATAAAAGCTGGCTTAGCAAATGCAGTAAGAAAATTTTTAGACGATTTGCATAATCGTGCCATTAAGATCAATCTTTATACGGAGGGCTTAAACGAAAGGATTGATGCCAACACCGAAATCATACTTTATCGTATCATTCAAGAAACAGTTGCTAATGTATTTAAACATGCAAATGCTAGCATTCTCGATATTACTCTCATAAAAGAACCGCTTTGTATCAACATCATTATTGAAGATAATGGCAAGGGTTTTGACCTTAAACAGGCTAAAAACAAAGATGGAATTGGATTAAAGAATATAGAATCGAGGGTAAACTTCTTAAAGGGTACCATCGAATGGGATTCAAAAATCGGAAAAGGCACTGTAGTAGTGATCAATATTCCGTGCTAAATTTTTTCTTCAAAATTATAATACAATATACCCACCCTATGGTATAAAAATGGCAATAAATATGAAGGACAAGCAATAAAAGGAGATCGCAATGGGTTTGGTAAAAAGACCTATTTCGATGGTGTTTACGAAGGTAATTGGGATGGCGAACAGGAAAAGGTACCTTCAGGTGGAAATCAGGTAACCTATATGAAGGAGGCTGGATAAAGAATAAACGGGAAGGAAAGGGCAAAATGGTTTATTCGGATAGCGCTTATTATGATGGTGACTGGACAAATGATACTCAAAATGGATATGGGATTTACCAATGGAAATCTGGAAACAAATATGACGGTCAATGGGTAAATGGATTTCAAGAAGGTAAAGGGAAAATGACGTATACTAAACCAAAATCAGTATATGATGGCGAATGGAAACATGATAAAAAAGATGGGGTTGGAACTTATACATGGTCTGAAGACGGCGATGTCTATTCAGGCAGATGGAGAGATGGGGAGAAAAATGGGTTAGGAATGTATCAGTGGAAAAATGGAGAGAAATACGAAGGCGGATGGTTAAATAATGAGCGTGTTGGAAAAGGAGTTTATTATGATACTTCTGGAATTACCACAAAAGGAGTTTGGCAAAAAGGGAAGAGAATTCAAACGGATTCAATGATAAGTAATAAAGCTGGAAAATTTACCGGGGTTTTAACTGAAGGCAAAAAATCAGGTCTAGGAAAATATTATTTAAGAGATGGCAAAATGATAAGGAAAGTCCACGAGCTTCCAGCACAGCTAACTTGCAACCAACGAAAGAGAAATTTGAAGGGATCCCCTATGTATATGTAAACTAGACTTATACATAAACAACAAATTATAAAGACTATGGGGCAGTAACACCATAAGCAAACATTAGTTATGCGTTAGTGTATTCGACTAATAGTTTATCAGGAGATGATATGTTGAACAGATTACCTAATAGTTGGCGAAGGAAAAACAATTCTACAAGATTAGTGGGTGCAGTATTTGGGGGTGCAAGTGGTATTAAAACAGATTCTGGCGAAGGCATTTATGAAATGCCTGGTATGCAAGTAAATACTCCTGAGTCATATGTAAAAGAAAAAGTAAAGAATACACTACCAGCTGGATCTAGTTTACGGATGAGCTTTTTAGGGAAAAAAATTTATAGAAATAAAACGGTGAAAAAAATATATTTATTTTTATAGTTATTATGATCAGTCTAAGCTCTTTCGCGCAAAGAACCTTGAGTGCAGAAGAAAAAGAAGAAAAAAATAATCAATACTTATTAACCATTGGTTTGAGCAAACTTTCTGCAAGCTATGACACGTATGGGTTTGAAATAAAGGAAAATGAGGTAAGAATCGTAGGACTGTTATACAGAGGTAATAAACTAGCGGTTGATGAATTAACGATCCTCACCCGTATAGATAATAAAGTGGTTGATTCCCAATATGTATCATGCGGAAAAAATGCTAAATGGAAAGATATGTATGTGCATTTAAAAGATCTCGCATATTGTGAAAGCTATAGCATATCAGTATATTCAGCTGCAAATGGCAGCCTTTTGAAAAGAAAGAATTTCTATATCAGGCAGAAATAAAAATTATCTATACTTACCAGACTGCATAAAATAGGCGATCTTTTGGCTCCTAATGAATTGCCTTTATGAAAATCGTTGTAATAGGGCATGTACAAATCACTATCCCCTATTTGCAAATTTCCACCTACAATTGTCAGTTTATTCTTTAGTAGGCTCTCCATGATAAAATTGCAGGAACAGGAAACAGTATATTAAAATGGCCAGACAAAATATTAGAAAGAATTTCATCTCATTGATTAAATATTTATAACAATCAAAAATATTGCTTTTAACCACTACTTTTCGGGTGAGGTTAATTGAGCATTTGCAATAATTGTACCTACCAAGGTGAAGCAAAAAATGGATTTTTTTCATTCTTATGTTTTACGTTTTAAAAGCCATTTTTTAATTAGAAAGTCACTTAGTAACATCAGTAAAAAATAGATTAATGCAACAATTGGGTAAAATCCGAGGATCAAAAAATAATACCCCATTCTTGAACTAACCTGTTCCCCTAGTAACTTTTCAATCAACAAATAAGATGCGATGTAAGAGAATAATATCAGGAAAGGGGATATCACACTACCTAATACTACAACCCATGAAAATCGATTTTGCAAGTTGTTTTTTCTATACCGTATGATAAGCCATAAATGAAAAGCCAAAAGAAAGAAGCCAAAAATTATCATCAGCATAAAAGGATCAATTGCAATAAGTAATGTAGCTAGCTTTCCAATAACCGGGTGATAGTTAATTTCAAAAATATCAACTGGTAAATGATTGAATTTCCAATTTGAAATACTCCCGAATTTCCCTTCCTTCGGAATTCCTAAATTGGTTGTAACTGTATCTAAGCCAGATTCATTTATGATAGTTACAGAGAGCCCTCCGAACGATTTCCAGTAAGAAGCCGGTGAGAGAGCATAGCGAAAACTATATTCCTTTAGCCATTCTGAATTATAAACCCAAACATTTGCTATATAGGAGACTCTTATTTTGTGTTCTCCTTTTTTTAAATAAGTTTCGAAATATTTTAAGTCGTCTAACTTATATAAATTATAATTATTTTCTGCCCAATTAATTTTTACAAATTTGTTATCCGATTCATTATACTCAAATGAATTCTCAAAATTGGCAAACTTCGAGTCTTTAGTTTTAATAATATAGTTAGGTATATCCTGAATTTCTACTTGCTGATCATCTACCCAAACTTTAAAATCGGCTTTATAGTCTTTAGCCAAAAATAACAATGGAATTTGTCCGCCTTCAACATCAGTTTTGATTTGATACTGAATATTGAATCCTGCTGTTTTAAATCCATTCAATAACCGAACCTCAATCTGTTCATGCAAAATAGAAACCTCTTTACTAGTTAAAGCATTTGCATGTATGGTTCCTGGCCTAAGTGGGGAAGCCATATTTGCAAGGCAAATATTTGCAAGTAGAATAAATATAAGGACCAGTTTATTTTTCATTACCTAATTAATTGAATTCTATTAGCTAGCATAGTTTTAATAAAAATTAACCGGCCTTATTTGCATGAAATCCAGATTTCCAAAGAATTTTTCCTGTTTTATCAATTAAATAGTCTTTAGAACTCTCTTCAAAATATACTGTGATTAAGGCTGTTCCATTGCTAAATGGTTCGTATGATACATTTTTTAGATCGGGAAATGAGATGACTAATTTCCCGGCTTTATTGATATATCCCTTCTCAGTAGGACAAAGTCCTTCCTTAAAACTGAAGTACTGTAAGTAATATCCAATTGAGTTTGCCTTATGATGTTCAATAGGTACTACTAATTTGAAATTTTTATCTATAAAACCAAACCGGTAATCTTCATCTTCTTCCCCAGATTTAGTAATCTTTACAACTGCTGCCATTCCATCCACAAAATCTCTTGCTACATCAAATTCTTGTGAAGTTGCACGCTTTCCTGTTTTATCAATAAAAGTCATCATTTCCTTATCCTTTCCTAAACTGATGGTAACTGCAGAAAATCCTTCCGAAAAAGCGCCTGCAGATTCATAAGTACAGGGTATTACAAGTTTCCCTGCTGCATTAATAAATCCCCATTTTTTTTGCTTGTTTTGAACAGGAGCTAAGCCCTCAGAAAAATTATTAACCCAAGACCATTCTTGGTTAACAACCATTTTACCTGTTTTATCCATAAATCCCCATAACCCAGTTTCTTCCGCATAAGAATCTACATACTCTTTATTATTCCCTTTAATAGCTAACCCATTTATAAAATCATTCAGTTTACCTACTGTAAATGGAACAACCAATTTTCCGGTTTTATCTATTGCACCAAATAGATAACCAGGTTTTTCAACAATAGCCATGCCATCACTATAATTACTAATATCCCAATCACAAAAGGGCAATATTAATTTACCAGTTTTATCATATACGGCCGACTTTGTGATACCGTCTGAAACTTCTGATTTTATTACAACCAATCCCTCAGAAAAATTTGCTGGATCCGACACATTCTCAAATTGAGGTTTAATCACCCAATCACCAGTAACCAGACTCAAATAACCTAATTTCCTGATTTTAGTATCTATTGCACAGACCATATTTTCAGCAACTAGTTTAATGTCAATACCTGAAAACGTTTTTAATACTTTCCCAGTTGGAGAAAGCAATACTGATTCTTCTTCTTTATCTCCTGTTGATTCGTTATTAAGTACTACTAAATTTTGTGCTTTACAAAATGCAATACTCAAAAAGAAGACAATTAGTGTGGTTATTTTTTTCATTTTCATATTTTAAGTTTTCATGCCAAGAAAAATATTTTTTCTAGTGATAAATACTATCTAGCATATACTCCATTCGGGCTAACCACGCTTGCTGGCCCGCCGGTAATTCCAATAGGAGGAATGATCATTTTAATCTCAGTTCCATTTACTTTGAAGATTGTTCTACCACAGCTCATTTCAACACCTTGCTGATAAAAAGGAGGCATAGCAGCTGGTTCTCTATTGATTAAATAAGGATCACTTAAATCTTGCATTTCAACTTCAAATGTGAATCCACCTACTACACATTTGCTGAATGCATTTGTACCATCATAATTAATTTCGATTTCAGCTTGAAATACCGGAGCATGTTCAAATGGAGTACCCGCAAAAATATTTGGACCAAAATAGGCTCCTACAATTGCATTAGTACTTACAAATCCCATTACTACTGGAGGGGCAGTTGCATCGGGTTGCCAGAAGATCATACCACTAGCCGCATTACCTACGGGAGTATTTACCATGCGCCCTAAATGGACAATAATATTTGGCATTTGCAAATCAGGGCTTGTTAGTGCTACTAAATCAACACCCATTTCCCAGCTCATCCATTGTTTTACTTCTGTCATGATTATTGTTTGTGGTTATTAAAAATTCAGCATTGTTTATAATTGCTACGTTTCAAATGTATCCATGAAAAAAAGCCTATATATACCCTTTGGAGGGTATTTATAGGCTTGTAGAAAATTTGTTAACAGTTTAATTTGAAATAATTCTGAGTGGAAATCTTGTTTTATTTTTTCCCCCAGCTTTTGCCATAAATGACTATCATTAAATAACTCCTGTTACTATTTACTTTATCAGTTTTAGATTCTATCTCAATAATATAATTACCATCTAAATCTTTCACTTCTGTTATACTAACGGTTTCATTTTTATCGTAATCTCGTCCTTTATATTTACCTGTTTTTACCATGGCATTTACTTCATCCAAAATTCCTGGGAGAATTTCATTTGCTTTTATTAGTTCCGAGGTTTTTGAGTATTCAAATTTTGAAGAAAAGTAAGTAGTATTATCATTTGCATTAACACAAATTGCTTCAAATGTTGATCCTAATGATTTATCACAAGCAAAGTATTCTGTTCTAGTACTGGTATCAATTTCAAGGACTTCTTTTTGCACTTTTTTAAAATCGGTTGCCGCTTCCATAACAAGCGATTTAAAATTAGCCTTAACCTGATCAGCCGTTTGAGCATTAATTCTAATTCCAAACATTAAAATAACAACAATAAACAGGAGACTCTTTTTCATTTGATTACATTTTTAATTACCATCCAAAAGTAGTATAACAGTTAACCCTTCAAATACCCATTAAAGGGTATATTTTACTAATTTTTCATAATCGATTTTTTATTTTTTGATTCAATATACATTAACACCCGAATACTCAATGGATTTAACTTTCTCGCATCATCAAAACATTCATCCGCTTCCGTTTTTTTATTTAATTCATAAAGTGCGAAGCCTTTTGTTTCTAATATTTCGGCTTTATAAAAATTATTCGGCGGGTTCATCGCAAATGCCATATTGCAATCAGATACTGTTTGAGAATAGTTTTTATTATCAAAAAATAAATTAGCTCTGAAAATATACGCCTCAGGGAAAATGGGTCTCAAATAAATAGCATCTTGAACATACGCGAGTGCCGTATCATAAATTTTTTGTTCATAATATACTTTGGCTAAATTAAATCTTAGTAGTCCAATATAGGGTTCTAATTTCAATGCATTCATACAGTTCTCATAGGCTTCTGCATATTGTTGCATGCTCAAATAAACCAACCCCTTTTCACTAATTGCTTCTGCATAATTCGGTACAGTTTTTAATACATTATCTAGCATCAATAATTTTTTAAAACTGCTATACTCTTTTCTTGCGGCTGTTAATAATCGAAAGGCATTGTCTTTCTTTTCAGCATCATCTAATACGTATAAGTTAGCAAATACTTCGTTCCCGGCTGCTCTATCCCAACCTCTGGAAACAGCGGTCATTCTTTTCCACCTTACGGGATGTGTGGGAGGGCCTTCAGTTTCATTCATAAAACTAAATAGCTTATTTGCATCCTCAAATTTTGCCCCTAATTTTTGCAAAATAAACCCCGCAAACTCATCTGCGTCTAACTCTTTGTCGGGCCTGCTTCCAATTCCATCCAATGAATGTCCATTTAAATGATGCCCTAATTCATGCGCCAAAACGCCAACAACAAACCATTTGTTTTTAGTCTTTAATTGAAATTCTTCTAAAAATGCGCGATCAAATTGAATAAAACGTTCTTGGCCTATATTATTATCAAAGCAAACTGCTGCACAATTATTAAAATTTTTGACTGCCTTTAATCTGAATCTGTTTTTTAGTCCTACTAAGGCAGTAATCTTATCTACCATCTCCTTCATCCATTTTTCCGATTCTGCATCAGAAATATTTTTAGCTGGAAGTGGTTCATATTGTGTATTCTGATCAAAGAAATTACATGCGAAACTTATTTTACTAATACCCTCAGTTGCACTAATATGTTTAATCTGGGAAAATAATAATATAGGTGCAACTATATATAATATACTTACTATTACATATTTCATATCTAATATTTATTTTTCAATTGAATTAATATTTCCAGCCATTACCCATTTCCCATTTTCTTTTTTGAAAGGAACCCTAGACCAAAGTCTGTCTTTTTCTTGACTACCTTTCCAGAGTGCACTACCAATTAGTAATTCAGCATTTTCTCCTTCTATTTTAACCTGGTAAATATTGCTCATATCTGTATTCCATTTTACCATGTACTCGGTGGTTTCCTGTCCGCCACACCATCGGTCAAAATCAAAGCCAACTGCCAAATCATCTTTTGGATCGTCTTTATAACAGCTATCATAAAATCTAAAGTCTTTCTTTTCGTTCGTTATATATGCCTCTCCTACAAAAGGCACCGATTTACGTAAAAAATTTACATATCTATCCACTTCATTCCATTGTATATGAAAGGGTGGCAGGCTATTCTTCCCATTTCCCTTATACAATTGAAAAGAATCAAACTTTTTTTCATTAGCCTGGTAGAAGTGCATAAAATCGATAAAGACTTTTTTTATCTGTTGCTCTTCTGTGGTTAATTGAGCCATGCAATTGGATGAAAAAAGGATTACGATTAAAAGGGAAAAAAACTTACCCATTATTTGATTTTTAAAATTTGCAAATTGTACCATACTTGATAAATCAGTATTTCTACTAAATTGCCCAATTGCTAAACCTAAAAATATCTATTACTAGCAATCCCTATATACCATGTGCTGGGTATTTATTGCCTTGTTAACCAATTTGTTGACAATTTGAATTTTGGATATTTGCCGATAGAATTGTACATTTCTATTAATTTATTACCCCTGCATGAGGCCCAAAAAAATTAAAATTGCTATAGTAGATGATCATCAGATTGTAATTGATGGGATTGTAGCACTCTTAAGAGACCACGAGTTAATAGAAGTGGCTGCTAACGACACGTCAGCAGTTAATATGTTACAAAGATTAAGTAACCTTTCAATTGATGTATTGATTACTGATATCATGATGCCAGAAATGAATGGGCAGGAATTTGCAAAAGCGGTGAAAAATACGTTTCCTCAAATTCGAATTTTAGCGTTAAGTATGAGCGGGCAGGGCGAAATTGTGGATGAGATGATCAATAATGCCGATATCAGCGGATATGTACTTAAAAATATTAGTAAAAAGGAATTAATTGAAGCCATTTTGAAAATAGCCAATGGGGGCATCTATTTTAGTGACGAGGTTTTATTAGAACTATCCTCCACCAAAGATTCACAAAAAGAATTAGAAAAAGCCGGGCTTACCATCAGAGAAATTGAGATTGTTAAATTGATGGAAAAAGAGTTTTCAAATAAACTGATTTCCGAAGCCTTATTTATCAGTGAACGAACCGTGGAAACACATCGAAAAAATATATTCAGAAAAACAAATACTAGCTCTGTTCTTGGTTTGATCAAATTTGCTTACCAGCATAAAATCATTTAATAGGATTAGGTATTATAAACGCAAAGTGTTTTTAGGTAGTTGTAAGGATGTGGAATTTGATGAATCATTCTTTGTAAAACATCATTGAATAATCCCTTCCTTCTGTTTCTTCTGTTGAACCTGTATTCATATTCA
>JANYEA010000156.1 GCA_025363385.1 Bacteroidota bacterium
TCCATGCCCACGTGCACATGGAGTCCAAAAATCAGGTTACTCCTTGCAGCTTCCTGTAATTCGTTTACAATTTGATTGTACCGTACATGGTCGGTAATTAATTGACTTTGCCAATGGCTGAAAGGGTGTGTACCAGATGCGCCCATCCAAAATCCGAGGCTATCTGCAATTTCTGCAATGGTACCTCTCAATGTGGCCACATCTTTAAAAGCTTCATCAATGTTCATGCAGATATCGGTACCCACTTCCACAACTGCCTGATGCATTTCAGCTTTTACTTTGTCTTTCAATAGTTTTTGTCCTTCTAGCACGATCTTTTGTTCATGGCTAGCCAATTCTCTAGTAGTAGGATCTAATACCATGTACTCTTCTTCTACTCCTAGCGTAAATTGTTTGTAACTAAGATTACCCATATTCGCCGCTTATATGCAAAATTGAAAAATGTGAATTGATTTGTATAATGGAAACCAGATTGATTTAAGGAAATAATGTTTGTTTTAAGCTACCTCTTTTAAGGTACTCGCCCCAAGTTAAATTATCTGCTCCGGGAACCTGTGCCTGTGCTTTTTCAATAGCATAATTAGCCGCAGTTTCTACCACCCAATCGAAATTCGCCTGACCCACACTTTTAATATCTGCATCTGGTGCAGGGTTACAAAAGTCAATGGCATATGGAACTCCATCTCTCAATGCCAATTCTACTGTATTAAAATCGTAGCCTAAATAATGATTGATACGTAATACGATTTCTTCCATCATTTTTAGCTTTTCTTTGGAAGGCGCAAAGTCAGCAGCATATCTTAAATGGTGCGGGTTCCTTGGTTCATACGACATGATTTTTACGTGTTTGCCACCAATGCAATAACAACGATAATATTCTTCAAAAACAATTTCTTCTTGAAGTAACATGACCAATTGTGCTGTTTCTGAGTGTTTTTCAAAAAACTCATCTTGGTCGGCTAAACGATAAACGTTTTTCCATCCGCCCCCTGCAAAAGGTTTCATATAGGCTGGGAAACCTACGTATTGAAATATAGATTCCCAATCTAAGGGATAGGATAGATTGCTGAACGATTGGTCGGATGTATCGGCTGGCAATTCTCTGGAAGGCAAAATCACCGTTTTAGGAACGGGTACGTTGATTTTAGTGGCCAGGCAATTATTGAAAAACTTTTCATCTGCGCTCCACCAGAATGGGTTGTTAATAACGGCAGTACCACAAATAGCCGCATTTTTTAGATAAGCACGGTAAAAAGGAACGTCCTGACTAATACGGTCAATAATAACGGCGTATTCAGTACTTTCACCCTGCATTACTTTGTCGATTTTTACAGGCTCGGCAGTGATGCCGGGTATATTTTTACTGTTAACCCTTTCAACAAATGCCATAGGGAAACTTCTTTCTTGCCCAAACAGTACACCAATTTTTTTCATAAACATATTTTTTGGATGATCAGATCCTTCTTCAACCATACGATTTGCATTCAATTTACTGAAACTCATCTGAATTTAAACACTCTCCTTTAAAAATCATCTTTTTTTTGACTCGCTTTCATTAGCTTATTTTTGAAAAATGTCGGAATTAATTATGCAAGCAGCCAATGCTTCAATAAACCTGGAACAACTCGAATTGTATTCTGAGTTTTTAGAGAGAACGGTACAGTTAGACGTCTATAAACCTACTCATTTAGACAGATCAAAACAGTATAGTTTACTATTAATCAATGATGGTCAAGACTTGCCCAAAATGCCATTTGATAATATTATTGGATGCCTAATAGAATCTGAGCAAATAGAACCAATAATTGCTATTGGCATCTATTGCGGACCAAATCGTAAAATGGAATATGGCACAGCCTATGCGGCGGATTTTGATGGCCGAGGTGCTAAGGCAGGACTATATGCAAAATTTATTTTCGATGAGCTTTTACCTTTTCTTCGCAAGCATTTATCTATTGCATCTTTTAAGGATAAATCATTTGCAGGGTTTTCACTGGGTGCATTGAGTGCCTTAGATATTGTTTGGAACCATCCCAATCAATTTAATAAAGTAGGGGTATTCAGCGGTTCCCTTTGGTGGAGAAGAAAAGGGTATGAAGACGGTTATGACGATGAAAAGGATCGTTTGATGCATTTGCAAATTCGAAAAGCAGATTTCTATCCTTGGTTAAAGTTTTTTTTGCAATGCGGCGAATTAGACGAAACCGCGGATAGAAATAAGAATGGCATTATTGATTCCATAGATGATACTTTGGATTTGATTGTTGAACTGAAAGCGAAAGGTTATACAGAATCGCATATCGAATATTTATTATTAGCCGATGGCAAACATGATGTACCTACCTGGGCCAAAGCTTTTCCTGCTTTTTTGAAATGGGGATTTAAAAAGTAAAAAGTAAAAAGTGAAAGTAAAAGTGAAAGTGAAAGTGAAAGAAGTTTGAAGTAGAAGCAAAAGTTTCCCCTCCATCGCATGCGATGGAGGGGTGGCTGGAGCGGCTGAGCGAACAGACGGGGTGGTTGATCACTTGTAGATAATTTACACATAAAAAAAACGTCCCGATTACTCGAGACGTTTTTTTTATGTGTAAGATTGAATTTGTCTTTTAGAAAATATAACGAATGCCCAGTTGAGCTTGCCATACATCTCCAAAGCCAGTACTCTTTCTATATGTAGTATAGTTAATGCTATTATTTACACGGTTCATTTTAAACAATGGAACACCGTTTCCATCAACACCTGAAGCTGCTAATGGGTTGAAAGTATTTACAGTATTGCTCACACCCCAAGCGTGGTTGATCAAATTTCCAACGTTGAAAATATCACCTCTTAATTGAATGGTATGCCTGTTTTTACCAATATTGCTAAACAATTCTAGTTGTGCAGAGAAGTCGAAACGAACAACATAAGGTAATAATGAACCATTTCTTGAAACATAAGAACCTCGGTTTTTGCTCAAATAAGGATCCTGATTAATGAAATTATCAAAAGCCGTTTTTTGTTCTTGAACTGTTGCAGCAGGAGCAGAACCAGATGCAGCAAGCGCAGCAAAGTTCATCTCAGATTGGTTTTTAGGAATATACAACAAGTCATTACCAGAAAGACCATCACCATTCATATCTCCACTATAGGTATAAGAGTAGCGACCTTGATTCTGAGACTGTCCGAATAATGATAATTGTAAAGCAGAAAACTTACCCATTTCAATACGGTAGTTAACATTACCAATTACACGATTACGAATTTCATTATCTGAATTTGCAATGTCGATATTATTATTACCACGAGTTGATTGAACGGCAGACCAAGAACTAAATGCAATAGAACCTGGAGTTAAATAATCTTTTGCATTGGTAAAAGTATAAGCAGCCATCCAGCCTAATCCTTTAGCTCTTGTTGGTTTTTCTATTTTAATAGTAGCAGCTAATGAAGAACCTAAAGGACCACTGTTCATCACTGTTGCGTCAGAGATCTTTGGATTAATTCTTAATGCATTGTTTTGAGCTGTACCTGATAAACCTAAACCTGCAAAACGGGGTCTGTTATCCGGACCAGCAAATGTAGTGGTAGCACCAACTAAGTTTGCATTATAGTAGTTGATATTGTTCAAGCTTTGTGTGAAAATGAATTCACCTGTTGCAATGATATCTTTAAAGATTTTCTGATCAATAGCTAAATTAGTACGGAACACTTTAGGAAAACGGAATCCTTGTTCTGAAGTAGCGATATTGTAGGAAGAAGCTGGTACACCAGGGTTTGGTGCAAAAGTTGAATAGTTAGCCGGAGTATTTGGATTAAATGGATAAGCAGCAGTATTGTTTGTGTTTACACCACCGTTTAACACACCATTGTTACCAACTTGGTTACTCACAAATACAAATGAAGGACGGCCAGTGAATAAACCAATACCACCTCGTATTTGAGTTGTTTTGTCTCCTTTTATATCATAATTAAATCCAGCTCTTGGGCTTACCATCAATTTAGCAGAAGGCAATTTAGAAGTGCTTAATTTAGTTGGATTACCTTTGCTATCCACGAAATTCATACCATCAACTTCAGTGTTTGCATAACCACCACCCACAAAATAAGGTACTTCAAAACGAACACCATAAGTTAGATTGAAATTAGGTTCCAAATTCACTTCATCCTGAATATAAGCAGCCAATTCTCTAGCTTTTGTAGTGGCTAACCATGGTCCACCACCTGGTAAATTACTAAAGTTGGCTCTGTAGTTTCTCATGAAAACCGGACTGAAAGTCTGAGCCGGATTTGCTAAATAAGCATTTGCAGCAGTGTAGAAGTCACCAAGATTGTTAAAGGTATAAACACCATTAATTAATGGTGTAAACCCATTTACAAAAGTGAAGCTTTCAAAAGATACACCAGCAGTTAAAGTGTGTTTGCCTAAATATGCAGTAAGGTTATCGCTAAACTGCCAAGTATCGGTATTTAATAAGTTATTCGGTGTAAAAGGATCATTACCAAAAGATATATAGTTCAAACTTTGGTTCGTTTGTGCACCTGAAATTGAAGAACTAGCAGATGTTGGTAATGTTGTTAAAGCATTTGATCCGTCCTGAATATCCACCATTGGAAACATACCACCTTTCACAGCGCGGAAGTCTCTATTAGCAGTATATCCAAAAGTAAGGTCATTACTAACTTTGTTACTGAAACGACTGTTCAATTGCCCAATAATACCATAAATATTATTATTGATTACATAAGCTGAATTAGAGAAAGAAAGAGAAGCCAATCCTGGTCCTCTAGAACCATTAGTGGTATTACTACTGCTAGCACCAACATCTCTTACAGATTTCAATAAGTTACCACGGATACTTAATTTGTGTTTATCATTAATATTCCAATCGATACGAGCAACAGCTTTATCACTCTTTGTTACGTAAGGATATCCTTGATAAGCACCAGGATTATAATTAAATTTTGTTTGTAAGAAAGATGATAAAGTTTCTAGATCAGAAACCTTAACACGTGAAGTATTTCCACTAATGGGTGAAGCACCATTGCTTGCATCTGCTGTAAACAAGGTACCTACATCATTTCTTCTTTCACCTTCGTAGTTTAAGAAGAAGAATAATTTATTTTTTACAATGGCACCACCAATACTAGCACCAAATTGTTTCACATCAAATGCATTGGTTACCACATCCTGTAATCCACCTGCACCTGCTTTTGTACCCACCATACTTTCATTTCTAACATTGTAGAAACCAGTACCATGAAAAGTGTTGGTACCACTCTTAGTTACAGCATTAATAATAGCACCAGTAAAACCAGATTCCCTCAAATTGTATGGAGAAACGTTGATTTGAATTTCCTGAATCGCATCTAATGAAATAGGAGCAGAGTTGGTTTGACCACCATTCAACGCGCTTAAACCAAAACTATTATTGAAAATAGAACCATCAAGGGTAAAGTTGATAGCACGGGCATCTTGTCCTACAAATGACAATCCATTTGATTGAGGAACCGCACGAACTAGATCTGTAACGTTTCTACTAATGGTAGGCATCATTCCTATCATTCGTGAACTAATATTTGTAGAAGCTCCTTTTCTGTCTTTGGAAATTAAAGCACCCTTACGAGCAGCACCCACTACAGTTACTTCTTGTAGTTGTGCTTTAGCATCTAATAATGCAACATCAATTACACTTGGCTCACCCAATTGGATGTACACATCTGTAATTGTTTCAGTTTTTAAACCAACATAGGTGAAAACTATTTTATACGGACCACCGATACGTAAGCCAGGCACAGTATATTTTCCAGAAGTGGTAGATACTGATTTGTATCTACTGCCAGAAGGCTCGTGGGTAACTTCAATTGAAGTTCCTACAAGTGGCGCATTTGATCCGTCTTTCACTGTACCGGTAATGGTACCAGTGGTAACTTGAGACATTGCTGTCATGGCCATCAGGTAAGCCATTGCAGCAAGCAAAATTTTCTTCAGATTTAACATAAATTGCAGATTTAAAGCTGCAAATATGGTGTTAAAAAAGTTAATTAACATGGATTTAAACATAAATTTTATGTTACCGCTGAAAGCTTATTAACAAATGTTCGCTTTTTGTTTATAATTATCCGATTTGGATGCAGCGATTGTAGAATTCATTTTTACACTACTAATTGGCCTGAAAGCATTGATATATCCACCAATTCCCTATAATTTTTTCATTAAAATTATTAAAATATTGCATATGTATATTGCACATTCATAACATCTGTAACAATTATTTATTCCAAGAACCTTTGATTCTTCGCTATTAAATTTATCGAATGTACTTTTGCAGCCTAATTTTGAAATATGCTAGATAGGATCGAAGATGCAATTGAAGCTATTAAAGAGGGAAAACTAGTAATCGTTGTTGACGATGAAGACCGCGAAAATGAGGGTGATTTTATTGTTGCAGCTAGGTTTGCCACTCCAGAGGTTATTAATTTCATGAGCAAAGAAGGCCGGGGACTTATTTGTGCTGCACTAACAGAACAAAGATGCGAGGAATTGGAATTAGTGCCCATGGTAAGTTCAAATACATCCTTACACGAGACTGCTTTTACGGTCTCGGTTGACCTAAATGGTTTTGGGAATACTACGGGTATTTCGGCACATGATCGTTCCCATACGGTACTAGCCTTGATCAACACAGAAACAAAGGCATCTGATTTAGGACGACCAGGCCATATTTTTCCTTTGCGAGCTAAAAACGGTGGTGTGCTTAGAAGGGCTGGTCATACAGAAGCAACTGTTGATCTTGCACGATTAGCCGGATTAGAACCAGCAGGTGTATTAGTAGAAGTGATGAATGAAGACGGTTCCATGGCAAGATTGCCACAGTTATTGGAAATTGCTAAGAAGTTTCATCTGAAAATAATTTCTATAAAGGATCTGATTGATTATTTAATAAAATCAGAATCGCTCATCGAAGAGTTGGTGAGGGTGAAAATGCCAACCAAATATGGCAGTTTTACATTAGTTGCGTTTAAAGAAAAAATCACGGGTGCAGAACATTTGGCTTTGATCAAAGGTGAATGGAAGGCTGGAGAACCCGTTCTTACCAGGGTACATAGTAGTTGTTTTACCGGTGATATTTTAGGAAGCCTTCGTTGCGATTGTGGCGATCAACTCCATCACGCTATGCAAATGGTTGAGAAGGAAGGAAAAGGAATCATTCTTTATATGAATCAAGAAGGGAGAGGAATTGGACTTGTGAATAAATTAAGGGCCTACAAACTTCAGGAAGAAGGAATGGATACCGTGGAAGCTAATCTGCATTTGGGTTTTGGTATGGATGAAAGAGATTATGGGGTAGGTGCACAGATCTTGCGTAGCCTGAATGCTACCAGGCTTAAGCTCATGAGTAATAATCCAAGAAAGCGTGCTGGTTTAAAGGGTTATGGTATTGAAATTGTAGAAACAGTTCCTATTGAAATACAACCCAACCAATACAATGAAAAGTATTTAACAACCAAGCGGGATAAGCTCGGACACGATATTTTACACAAATAAAAATAGCCTTCGAAATTTTCGAGGGCTATTTTTATGAGGCGTTAACCAACATTTATTGCTGCTTATTTTTTAATTCTTGTAAACTAGCTTTTGTTTCGTCCAGTTCTTTTTTCATGCTAATCATATAAAGCGTTAGTTCTTCTACTTTTTTTAATAAAGTGGCATTCATTTTTCCGAGATCCAATCCATTCGCCATTACTTCTTCTGTGGATGGAACGTCGGGTAAGTGTTTATTTTCTTGTATGAATTTCTCAAGCTTTTGTAAGGATAGCAAATGGTAATCGGGTGCAAAAACATTGTCGTACCAGTCTTTTGAGTCTTTAACTGCTACTTTTACTTTTTCAGTAAGAATACCTTGCTCCACATATAATTTATAGCCATCATATTGGGTTTGTACATCTCCAATTTTAACCCTTCCTTCATAGGAATCTACCGAGAAAAATTCTTTTTCATTTGCATCTGTTGGCGATTTATAACTGATTTTAAATGTTTGGGCTGTCTTTAAGGTATTATCTCCAGAAACCCTTGCTCCAATAGCCCAATAGCTCACATTTTTCGGATCAGTTACATTTCCATTTGAAAACATGATGCTTGGTTCATTCTGTCCGCCGGAAGCCCATTCGTTGCTTAATTTTAAAAGAAAATTCTTTCTGGTTGTATTACCGGCACCTCTTTTAATTTCCAAGGGGGCGCTTGGGGTTAAAATGCCTATTCCCGCATATCCAGATGCAGGAAATACGTTTTCCTTATTACCATCTGCCAAATTATTCGATTCTGTTTTAGAACCAGCAGTTGTTTTAGAACGAATGGCAGGAGCAACCTGTCCAAAACTATAAACAGCTAGGCTACTGCAGAAAACGAAGAAGATCAATTTATTTTTCATTGTACTACAATTTTCAAAGACTAGGCGAATGATTTAAGCTAAAACACGGGTCAAATCTACAGTAAATCAGTCAACAGCCTTCAAAACTAAACGTTATAAAGCAACTCAAATTGTGCTAATGGTTTGCCTATTTGAAATAAAAAAAGTGGCTTAGCCACTTTTTTTATTTCAAGAACGAATTTATCGGTGCGAACTATGTCCGTATTCCTCATCTTCTCGCTCTTTTTCCTTTTCGTAAGCCTTTATGATAGATTTTACAAGACGGTGCCTTACTACATCTTCTTCATTCAATTCGATATGAGCAATACCGTCTACATTCTTTAGAATTCTAGTAGATTTTTCCAATCCACTTCGCATATTTCTTGGTAAGTCTACCTGTGTGGGATCGCCCGTAATAATCGCTTTTGCATTGGCGCCAATCCTTGTTAAAAACATTTTCAACTGTAAGTCATTGGTATTTTGTGCTTCATCTAAAATGATAAATGCGTTATCGAGTGTTCGTCCACGCATATAGGCCAAAGGAGCAATTTCTATGGTACGAGTACTCATGTAGTAGCCCAATTTGTCGGCCGGAATCATATCGTCCAACGCATCATACAAAGGGCGTAAATAAGGATCAATTTTTTCTTTCAAATCACCTGGTAAAAATCCCAGACTTTCACCAGCTTCCACTGCAGGACGTGTAAGAATAATTTTCTTAACCAGTTTATTTTTCAATGCACGCACAGCCAGTGCAACTGCGGTATACGTTTTACCCGTTCCCGCTGGCCCAATAGCAAATACAATGTCGTTCTTATCTGCAGCCAATACCATTTTTTTCTGATTCTGTGTTCTTGCACGAACCGTTTTCCCGTTAGGTCCAAAAACAAGAATATCATTTGGATTTCTATCCACAAAATTATCGATAGCTTCTACATCATCACCACCAAGAATTTGTTGGAAATAAATTTCACTTAAATGACCATTTCTTTCGAGGTATTGAATAATCAGATCGATCTTTTCTTTAGCGGTATCGATTTGCTCTGGTGCTCCGCTTAATTTTAATTGTGTTCCTCTTGATAGGATTTTAAGTAAGGGGAATTTTTTCTTCAAGAGGTCTAATTTTCCATTGTTAACGCCAAAAAATTCGATGGGGTTAACGGATTCGAGGTTAATGATTGTTTCAGTCAATCTACTTCGGTTTTAATGATTAAGGATCTTGAATAGGATATTTATGTCTTTCTCAAATTTAATTGGATATGACTATTAAACCCTAGCAATTCTTATACACAAATGTGGATATAAAATCTGCTTCATCAACTGAAATAGGCCATGCAAATAGTGGAACGAAAAGCGTATTAATCTTCTGTGAACTTTCTAAAATAAAAGAATAGTAGGTACTTTATACTTATAATGATTTTAAGGCGGCAATGGTTGCCATTGGATCTGATGATTTAAAAACGGTATTACCAGCAACCAATACGTCTGCACCAGCATTCAATATAGCTTTCGCATTAGAAAGGGTTACTCCTCCATCAATTTCAATCAAAGTGTGAAGACCCCTTGCATGAATCATCTTTTTCAATGACCTGATTTTATCCATAGTTTGAGGAATAAATGATTGCCCTCCAAAACCCGGGTTTACACTCATGATACATACCAGATCGATGTTCTCTAGAATGTCTTCTAATAATTGCACAGGGGTATGCGGATTCAATGCAACACCCGCTTTCATGCCCAATGATTTTATCTGTTGAAGATTTCTATGTAAGTGCGGACAAGCTTCAAAATGAACAGTAAGAATATCGGCACCCGCTTTTTTAAATGCTTCAGCATATTCACCTGGCCTTTCTATCATTAAATGCACATCGCAAACTTTACTTGTTGCAGTTCTAATTTGTTCTATAACGGGTAACCCAAAACTAATGTTTGGAACAAATATGCCATCCATTACATCTAAATGAAACCAATCTGCTTCACTTTCATTTAACATCTTACATTCCGATCCCAACTCTAAAAAATTGCTTGCGAGTAATGATGGAGCTATAATGGACATTGCGTTATTTTTTGCAAAGTTACAAATTAGTTGTTAGTGGGCATTTGCATTTTTTAGCCTGCTAATAGCCTGTTCAGCTTCTATTAATTGGGGATCGAGTGATAGGGCTTTCTCATAATTTTCAATAGCAGCCGTTGAATTTTTGTTAGCCTCATGGGTTTTCCCAATCCAATAATATCCATCAGGATAATTATTTTTTACAGTAATTGCTGTTTCGAAAATTTTTAACGCTTCAGCGAATTGTTTTTTATCGTAATAAATAAATCCGATTTCCATATAGGCTTCCATGTAAGTATAATTATTCGAAATGCAATTCGTAAAAAGTTGAATAGCTTTTGTGGAATTGCCAGTTCTTGCAAAAAAGATTCCTGCAATAAAATCGCAGTGCGACTGGTAAGATCTTCCCAATCTTAAGTCTGAAACTTTTTTGCAAAGATCCAATGCTTTTGTATTTTTTGTTTCAGCAAATAGGTTGGCTAATGCTAACATGGCATCAGGCGACGCATAAATATTTGCTGCCTTGCTATACGATTTAATCGCTTCTGATGTGTCTTTTAATTGCTCTGAAAGTTGTGCTTTCTTGAACCATAAACCAAAATTGCTACTATCCTTTTTTATTAATGTATTTAACTCAACTAAAGCAGAATTATAGTTACCCAAACTATCTAATGCATTCACAAGTCTCATGTGCAAACCAATACTATCCGGAAATTGTTTGGCTAACTTGTCGAGTCTCGCAATCTCATCAGGTAGCTTGGAATCTGACTTTGTATTTTTCATTTCCTTTGGCTGGCTATTGCAGGCGAATAACAAAAGGATAGGGATGTATAAAAAGGGTTTAAGCATCCTCAAAAATACGAGGCATTTGGACTTATGTCAATTTTTTGACAAAACTCAGGCCCCTAGCCCTTATTTTTGTTGAATATTAACATTTGATGTAATGAGCAATAATTCAAATATTAAACTGTCTGAGAAATCCAAAAGCAAATGGCAATTCATTAAAATCAATAATAGACCAATGAAATATCTGTTAGTATTAATTACTTGTTTATTTGTAGGTGATTTAGTAGTAAATGCCCAACAAGGGCCTGTTTTATTAGATTCTGTTCACTTTTCTGGTGAAAAGCATTTTAAGAATATTCGCCAACTTACTTTTGGAGGTGATAATGCAGAAGCTTATTGGAGTTATGATGGGAAATCCATTATTTTTCAACGAACCAATCCAAAAGAAGGGCTCAATTGCGACCAGATTTTTATTGGCAAATTGCCTACTCGAACTGATGAACCGTTTACCTATAAAATGATCAGTTCCGGAAAAGGCAGAACTACTTGTTCTTATTTTTTGCCTGATGGGAAACACATTATCTATGCCTCAACTTTTAAAGGTGCCGACACTTGCCCGCCCGTTCCAGATAGATCAAAATATGGCAATAAATATATCTGGCCACTTTATGATTCCTATGATATTTTTATGGCAGACCTTAATGGGAAAATTGTTAAACAATTAACCACTGCGAAAGGCTATGATGCAGAAGGAACGCTTTCTCCTGATGGCAAAAAAATGATCTATTGCAGTGATAAAGATGGCGACCTGGATCTTTATGTAATGGATATTAAATCAGGTAAAGAAAAACGTGTAACCAATACATTAGGTTATGACGGAGGTGCCTGGTTTAGTTCGGATGGAAAGAAAATTGTTTGGAGAGCTAGTCGCCCTAAAACCGATGCGGAAATAAAAGAATACAAAGAATTATTGAAAGTTGGAATGGTAGCACCCACTCATATGGAAGTGTATGTAGCAAATGCAGATGGATCTGAAGCAAAACAAATAACTTTCTTAGAGCAGGCTAATTGGGCACCTAATTTTACCCCAGACGGTAAGCATATTATATTCTGTAGCAATCATGAATACAAACGCGGATTTCCCTTTAATATGTATTTAACAGATATAGATGGTAACGGTTTAGAGAAAATCAGCAGAGACAGGGGCTTTGATGCATTCCCTATGTTTAGTCCGGATGGAAAAAAAATCATCTTTGCGAGTAATCGAAACAATGGCGGAACGCACGATACCAATCTTTTTGTGGCTGATTGGGTAGAATAAAAATATAAATTCCCTTACTACAAGGGAATTGATTATTTTCAAAATAAATTAAACAACATCATGTACCAAGGATTACTTCATTTACATAGTTTATTGCGTTGGATCATTTTAATTCTATTGCTGATAAATATTGTAAGACATTTTTCTGCGACAAACAATCCGTTTACACCTGCAGATAATAAGTTAGGTCTTTTTCTAATGATTGCAGCTCATACCACTTTATTATTAGGATTGTATCAATGGTTCACAGGACCTCTGGGTTTACAAAATATTCGTAACCTGGGTATGGGCGTTGTAATGAAGGATAGTGCCAATCGCTTCTGGGCAGTAGAACATATGACCGGAATGGTTCTTGGAATTATTTTAATTACACTTGGTAAAACGGTGGCTAAAAAAGACTTTAGTGATGCACTGAAACATAAGCGCAGTGCTATTTTATACACATTGGCTTTGGTAATCATTTTGCTTACTATTCCATGGCCTTTCAGAGAAGGAATTGGCCGTCCTTGGTTTCCAGGTATGTAACTATCTTTTTCCTAATTCTATTACTTCACAGTCTTTGATTTCTTTACCATCAATAGTGAAGCGAATAATGGTGCGCATAAGATGCCATCCATGTTTTCCCGCTGCACCCGGATTCATGTGTAAACATGCATGCGCTGCATCGTACATGATTTTTAGAATATGTGAATGACCGCTAATAAATAGTTGGGGCTTTATATTCAAAATCATTTTTTTTGAACTGCTATTATATTTGGGAGGGTAGCCACCTATATGAACCATGAGTACTTTAACTTCTTCACAATACCATTCCAGAATTTCAGAATATTCACTTCGAACATCATAGCCATCAATGTTTCCATAAACAGCTTTAAATATCTTTTTGCCTTTTAATTCATCCGCAATTGCAATAACACCAATATCACCAGCATGCCAAATTTCGTCGCAATCTGAAAAGTATTTAGCACATGCAGGGTCCAACCATCCATGTGTATCTGAAATCAATCCGATCTTTGTCATTGTAAAACTTGTTTTTCAAACAAAAGAAACAGTAGTTTTAAGTATTGCAACTTATAACAAAATACTTGAGATATTAAAGTATATGAAAGGAATTAAATATATCGGAATTAAGAAGTATTTTTTGTTTTTTTTTGGGCTGTTTTTTTGCAGTCAATTAATAGCCCAGATTTTTGGAGGTAATCCTGCAAAACAGAAATGGTTGCAATACAATACCGATTCTGTAAGGGTTATATTTCCCCTTGGCATGGAAACTGATGCAAAGAGAATTATTGCAAACGCTTCTATAATAAGGCAGAACGATAATAGTAGTTTAGGATTACTACAAAGAAAAATAAATGTGGTTTTGCAAAATGGCAGAACTGAATCTAATGCCTATGTTGGATTAGCGCCATGGCGTTCGGAATTTTATACCATTGCTCCTCAGGATCCCTTTAGCATGGGGGCCGTTAATTGGATCGATAATTTAACGATTCACGAGTTTCGCCACGTTCAACAGTATAGTAATTTCAACAAAGGACTTTCTAAGTTTGCCTCCCTCATTTTAGGCGAAGAGGGACAGGCGCTAGCCAATTCTGCGGCCATTCCAGATTGGTTTTTTGAGGGAGATGCGGTTTATAATGAAACTAAATTCTCTCCACAGGGTAGGGGTAAATTGGCTTTATTTATGAGTAGCTATAAAAGCCTATACCTTTCTGAAAAACATTATAATTATATGCTGATGCGAAATGGATCATTTCGCAAATACATACCCAATCATTATGATTTGGGGTATTTATTAGTGGCTTATGGAAGAGTAAAGTATGGCGATGCAATTTGGTCAAAGATCTGTGCTGATGCTGCTAGTTTTAAACCATTGATCTATCCATTTCAAAACGCCTTGAAAAAGTATACTGCTATTAATTTTCAACAATTTGTAGCAGATGCCATGCATTTTTACGAAGTGGATTGGGCATCAGATACAGCAATAAAAGCAGATTGGTTAACACACACATTTGCAAATGATGTGGTTGATTATAAATATCCTTATGCCGGCAGTGATGGGTCTGTGATTGTTTTACGAAAATCTTTAAAAAAAATTCCTGCATTTTATCAGATACATAAAGATGGGAAGGAGCAAAAACTGGCGGATCGATCGATTAGTTTTGATGATTATTATTCCTATAAAAATGGAATGATCATTTATGCATCTTATCAGCCAGATATTCGCTGGGGTAACCGCGAATACAATGTCATTAAATTGTTGGATATAAAAACTGGATTAGAAAAAACCGTATTGTCACACACCAAATATTATGCGCCAGATATTTCAAAAGATGGATCACAAATAGTAGCCATTGAATTGGATCCAATAAAAGGTTCTTCTTTAGTAGAGTTGGATAAGAATGGTTCATTGATAAATAGTTTTCAAAAAGGGGGGTGGGTAATTGCTAGTCCTAGGTTTTCTGCTAACAATCAAAGTATTTATCTAACGGCAAGAAATCATTTGGGTGAAATGAGTTTGTTAAAGAAATCAATTCATAATAATGATTCATTAGTAACCATTCTTCCATTTTCAAACCGGTTGATCGGATATGTAACAGTACAAGGCGACACTTTAATCTATACCCTTAGTAATAAAGGGAGAGATGAAATCTGGGCTACTGTTTTAAGAGATGAAAAACCGGAAAACTTTCGCTTGGCGTCCTATCCTACAGGTCTATATCAGGGAGTCATCAATGCGGATGGAAAATTAATTAGTGCAACATTTACGGCCGACGGGTATCGCTTAGCTTCTTTTAAACCAGTTTGGGATCAAAAAGAAAAAGTGGAATCGCTTTATAATCTATCAACCAAAGTACTCTATCCAAGTAAGGATCAAGGAAGTATTTTTGATCAAAGGGAAGGACGAGGGTTAGTGGCAAAAAAATATCCAATTACGCAAGGATTGATCAGGGTGCACAGTTGGAGGCCAATGTATACAGATCCGGAATATACTTTTACTGTATATAGTGATAATATATTAAACACTTTTCATTCGGAACTTTCCTATACTTATAATCAAAATGAAGGAAGCCATAAAGCCGGGGTTTCGGGAAATTATGGGGGAACTTATATACAGCTATTGTTTGGAGCAGAGCAAATATGGTCTAGGTCTGGTTATTATCATAACGATACATTATTGCAGTGGAATGAAACAAATAGGTACTTGGGTCTTCAACTGCCATTAAATCTTTCGGGAGGGAAAATGTATCGGTTATTAAATATCACGTCCACCTATCATTTTAATCAATTGAAATGGACAGGTCTAGGAAAAACAATCTTCGAAGACCAGCAATTCAACTCTATTCAAAACCGGGTCGACTATATTAGTCAGGTGCAGCAATCCAAACAGCAGGTATTACCGCACTGGGGGCATCGATTTAGTGCACAATATAAAACTGCAGTAGGTAATTATTCGGCAAACCAGTTATTGCTATCCGGAAGCATGTACATACCAGGATTCAGCAATAATCATGGAATTGCCATTTCAGCTGCATATTCACAGCGAGATACTTTACAACAATACCTATTTTCAAATAATTTCCCTTTTTCCAGAGGATTTACTGCTGTAGACTTTCCAAGAATGTGGAAGTTAGGAGTGAATTACCATTTGCCTATTGCCTATCCAGAATGGGGATTTGGGAATCTGGTTTACTTTTCAAGACTAAGAATGAATCTATTTTATGATTATGCTATTGGAAAAAGCCTTAGAACGGGCAATCAATATGTATTTAACTCCACTGGAGGTGAATTATACTTTGATACGAAATGGTGGAACCAACAGTCGGTAAGTTTTGGGGTTCGGTATAGCCATTTGCTGAATAATGAGTTTAGGGGCATTACACAACCCAATGTTTGGGAATTTATTGTACCCGTAAACCTTTTTTAAGAAAACAGGAGGGGACTAAATTTAAAAAAGGAGGAAACTTCGGCAAAAAAACACCTCATCATTGAATATTTTAAGGCATATTTGCACGAAAATCAGGCCTTTAGGAAAGATTTTCCACATTTTTAAGATTTTTTTCCACTTAATTTTCTTATTTCCGCTGCAAACTAATATCTTTGCAGCCCCAAAAATTGTATGTCGAAACAACCACTGATTAAACAAGATGGAGTAATTCTGGAAGCTTTGAGCAATGCTATGTTCAGGGTGAAATTGGAAAATGGCCACGAAATATTGGCTACCATCTCCGGAAAAATGAGGATGCACTACATCCGAATTCTGCCGGGTGATAAAGTGGGAGTTGAGATGAGTCCGTACGATTTGAGTAGAGGAAGAATTATTTTCCGATACAAATAATCAGGAGCAATTAGGAAGGGATAAACATTTTTAGGTACCAATAAGCCGGAAGCATTAGCCAGGGCGAAAGCAAAAAACACTTTTATGAAAGTTAGAGCTTCTATCAAAAAGCGCAGTGTAGATTGTAAGATCGTGAAGCGTAAAGGCAAACTGTACGTAATTAACAAAAAGAACCCTCGTTATAAGCAACGTCAGGGATAATTATCGGTGCCTGATGGTGCCAACAAAAAAATAGTATAAAACTTAAAATTAGAATATGGCTCGTATTGCCGGTATTGATTTACCAAAGAATAAAAGAGGAGAAATTGGTCTAACCTATATTTTCGGGATTGGCCGTTCAACTGCTCAGTATATTCTTACTAAAGCTGAGATTGACTTTGATAAAAAAGTAAATCAGTGGAACGATGATGAACAAGCAGCTATCCGTAATATCATCAACTCTGAGTTCAAAGTTGAAGGTGCTTTACGCAGTGAAGTTTCCATGAGTATCAAACGCTTATTGGATATCGCTTGTTATCGTGGTTTGCGTCACCGTAAAGGTTTGCCTGTTCGTGGTCAACGTACCAAAACGAATAGCCGTACCAGAAAAGGGAAGCGTAAAACAGTTGCCGGTAAGAAAAAAGCCGCTAAGAAATAATTAGTCGAATGAGTATGGTGCTAGCATCATATTCATTCGTTCTATAAAATCCGTTTCAGCTTGGATCTTCCGCATAGGAAAGGAGAGTGAAATGGTTCCCGAATCAATTCGGGATTTTTCATTGTTAATAGACTACCTCAAAAAAGAAAAATGGCTAAAACACAAAAAGCGCAGAACAGTGTAAAAACTGCTGCCAAAAAAAGAGTTGTAAAAGTTGATGCAGCTGGTGAAGTTCGTATCTCTGCTACTTTTAACAATATCATTATCAGCTTTACCAACAAAACCGGTCAGGTAATTAGTTGGAGCAGTGCTGGTAAAATGGGCTTCAAAGGATCTAAGAAAAACACTCCATATGCAGCTCAAATGGCTGCTGCTGATGCTGCTAAAGTTGCATTAGATGCTGGTTTGAAGCGTGTAGATGTTTTCGTAAAAGGCCCTGGTGCTGGTCGAGAAAGTTCTATCCGCTCTATCTCACAATCTGGAATTGAAGTAACTTCTATCAAAGATGTAACTCCTTTACCACATAATGGATGTCGTCCTCCTAAACAACGTCGTGTATAATTTTAGCCAGAACGAAAGTTTTGGCAACAACTATAAACATAGGACATAGTATCTATTTTAGATTTTTACGATACGGTGTCGTCACTAAAAAATCAACAAATAAAAAGAAATGGCACGTTACACAGGTCCCAAGACCAAAATTTCAAGAATCTTCGGCGAACCAATCTTAGGTAATGCTAAGTGGTTAGGCAAGAACAGCAACCCTCCGGGTCAGCACGGTGCGGCTAGAAAGCGTAAAACTTTAGGTGAATACGCTTTACAGTTACGCGAAAAACAAAAAGCTAAATACACTTATGGTGTGTTAGAGCGCCAGTTCCGCAAAACTTTTGAAGAAGCACAGCGTTTGAAGGGTGTTACCGGTGAAAACCTGATCAAGTTGTTGGAGTCTCGTTTAGATAATACCATCTTTCGTATGGGATTAACAGCTAGTCGCCCAGAAGCTCGTCAGTTAGTTAACCACAAGCATATCTTGGTAAATGGTGAAGTAATGAATGTACCATCTTACACATGTAAGCCAGGTGATATCATTGCCTACAAACCAAAGAGTGCAGACAATTCTGCTGTTACTAGCAAGAGTCGCGGTAAGAACCCTAAATTCGGTTGGTTAGATTGGAACGAAACTGAAAAGAAAGGTACTTTCATTACAATGCCAGAGCGCGAGCACGTTCCTGAGAATATCAAGGAGCAGTTGATCGTAGAATTGTACTCTAAATAATTTAATACCCGGGCTATAAACCTGGGTATACATCATATTCCTTTATCCCCATTGGGCTAAAGATTCATAAGTAAAAAACAAGTTCTAATATGGCCATACTTAGCTTTCAGAAGCCAGACAAAATCGTTTTACAAAAAGCAACAGATTTTGAAGGACAGTTTGAATTCCGTCCATTAGAGCCAGGCTTCGGCTTGACTATCGGTAATGCACTACGCAGAGTATTATTGAGTTCTTTGGAAGGATATGCTATCGTAGGAATCAAAATCGAAGGTGTAGACCACGAATTTGCTACTATCAAAGGCATTACAGAAGACGTAACTGAAGTGATCCTAAACTTGAAACAAGTACGTTTCAAGAAACATGTTGAGCACGATGTAGTAAACGAAAAAATTACTTTGTCTATCAAAGGCCGCACTGAGTTCAATGCAGGTATGATTGGTGAAGGATCTCAAAGCTTCCAAGTGATGAATCCTGAATTGGTTATCTGTACTATGGACAATACTTCTAAACTCGACATCGAATTAACCATCGCTAAAGGCCGTGGATATATTCCTGCTGAAGAGAATAAAGTAAAAGATGCTGCTTTCGGATATATCGCAATCGATTCTATTCACACACCCATCAAGAACGTGAAATACGCAATTGAAAACTATCGTGTTGAACAAAGAACCGACTACGAAAAATTAATCCTGGATGTGGCTACTGATGGTACCATTCACCCAGAAGATGCAGTTAAACAAGCTTCTCGTATCTTGATTCAACACTTGATGATCATCACTGATGAGAACATCACTTTTGATAATAAAGAAGATAAAAAAGAAGATGTGGTTGATGAGCACGTCTTACAATTACGCAAGGTATTGAAAACACCATTGGAAGATTTAGACCTTTCAGTTCGTGCATTCAATTGCTTAAAAGCTGCTAAAATTAACAGTTTGAGCGAATTGGTACAATATGAGCAAGAAGACCTGATGAAGTTCAGAAACTTTGGTCAAAAATCTCTTTCTGAGATTGAGCAAGTATTAACTGAAAGAGGTTTGAGCTTTGGTATGGATTTAAATAAATTAGGATTAGATAACTTGGATAATTAATTCAAACTCTTTTCCATTATTCACATCTTGTATTCCCGACACGGTACAAGATATATAAAACAATAAGTCATGCGTCACGGAGACAAAATCAATAACCTCGGCCGTAAAAAGGCACACAGAGTAGCGTTATTGCAAAACTTAGCTAGTCAGTTGATCACTCACAAGCGTATCGTTACTACTTTGGCAAAAGCTAAAGCTTTGAGAACATATGTAGAACCATTGATCACCAAGACAAAGAAAATTGAATCTGCTTCTCAAATCAGTCATAACCACCGTTTGGTTTTCGCTGAATTGCAAGATAAAGCGGCTGTAAAAGAACTGTTTACAGTAGTTGGACCCAAAGTGGCTGCTCGTCCGGGTGGATACACTAGAATTCTTAAATTAGGAATTCGTCCAGGTGATAATGCTGAGAAAGCAATGATTGAATTGGTAGACTTTAACGAGATCTATGGTAATTCAGTTGAAAAAGCTGCTGAACCAGCTAAGAAAACTCGTCGTGCAGGTGGTGCTAAAAAGAAAGCGGAAGCTGCTGTTGAAACAGCTCCTGTTGCTGAAGCTACTGCTGATGAAACTCCAGCTGTTGAAGATAAAGCTGCTGAATAATTATCATGAAGAATTTTTTAAATACAGGCAAGACTTTTTTAGTCTTGCCTTTTTTTATATCCAATGTGTAAAAAAATATCTGATTTATCGACTCAGATGTGTTTTTTTTGCAGCATTAAACAGACCCAATTATCATGTCTCAAACACAAGAACCCGCAATTTTAGTTTTAGCTGACGGACATGTTTTTCATGGACGTGCTTTTGGAAAAATCGGAATAGCTACTGGCGAAATCTGCTTTAATACAGGAATGACAGGTTATCAGGAGGTTTTTACAGACCCAAGTTATACTGGTCAGGTTTTAATCATGAACAATGTACATATCGGAAACTATGGGGTGAAAGATGTGGATGTGGAAAGTAAATCAGTAAAAATTCATGGTTTAATTGCAAGAAATCTGGAAGAAAAATTCAGCCGTTTTATGGCTGATGGGAATTTAAGTGATTACTTAATTTCCAATAATATTGTTGCCATTGATGATATCGATACTAGGGCATTAGTAGCCCATATTAGAACAAAAGGTGCCATGAACTGCATCATTTCATCTTCAGAGTTTGACATTGAAAAATTGAAGGCTACACTAGCCACTGTGCCGGATATGGATGGTTTAGAATTGGCTAGCACAGTTAGTACCCATGAAGAATATGAAATGGGTGATATGAATTCTCCTATCAAAGTTGCGGTACTTGATTTTGGGGTAAAAGAACATATTCTACAATGTTTAATTACAAGAGGCGCACATGTACGCGTGCATCCCGCAAAAACTCCAATTAGTCGCTTAAAGGATTTTAAACCCAGAGGTTATTTCCTATCAAACGGTCCTGGTGATCCTGCTGCAATGCCTTATGCGGTTGCCACCGTAAAAGATATCTTACAAGAAAATAAACCCGTATTTGGGATTTGTTTAGGCCATCAATTATTGGCAAGAGCAAATGATATTCCAACATTTAAAATGCACCATGGTCACAGAGGATTGAACCACCCTGTTAAAAACATCATTACGGGTCAGTGTGAAATAACTACCCAAAACCATGGTTTTGGTGTTGATCCGGAAGCTGTTCGAAATCATGCGAATGTGGAAGTAACACACTTGAATTTGAACGATGATTCAATAGAGGGTATCAGATTGAAAGACAGACAGGCTTATAGTGTACAATACCATCCGGAAAGTACTCCAGGCCCTCATGATAGTAGATATTTATTTGATAATTTTATCGATATGATGCGTAAATAAAAAAATCCCTGAGATTATTTCTCAGGGATTTTTTTATTTAGGATCCTGCATCAAAGTATAACATTGATTGGCAATTTCCAATTCTTCGTTGGTAGGAATCTTTAATATCTTAACTGTGGCGGTTTTCTTATTTAATTCAACAGTTCCTTTAATGCGTTGTTTGTTTATTTCTTCATCTAGTTCAATGCCAAGATATGACATGTTTTTAGTTGACAAACTTCTCACCAGCGCATCATTTTCTCCCACACCTCCAGTAAAAACAATGGCATCTACTCCATTTAATACTGCCGTAAATGAGCCAATATATTTTTTGATATGATATCCATACATTTCATAAGCCAGTATTGCATTTAAATCACCTTCATTATATCTAGTGGTTACATCACGCATATCACTAAATCCTGTTAAGCCAAGCATCCCACTTTTTTTATTGAGCACATGATTGATCTCTTCAATGGGATAGCCTAATTGATTTACTAAATAAAAAATAATCGACTGATCTATATCTCCGGCTCTGGTTCCCATGATCAAACCATTCATGGGTCCTAGCCCCATACTATGATCAATGCATTTGCCATTTAAAATGGCACTCATACTGCAACCGTTACCCAAATGAATTGTAATTATTTTCGACTCTTTTTTCTGCAAATATTCAATAGCTCTTTGAGAAACATATTTATGACTTGTTCCATGAAATCCATAAGCCCTGATCCGGTACTCTGTATAATATTCATTTGGAATGGCAATGCGATATGCAACAGGTGGCATTGTTTGATGAAAGGCTGTATCAAATACCGCGATTTGTTTTGCATTTTTGAAAATCTGTTCTGAAACTTCAATACCTAAATAATTGGGTGGATTGTGTAAAGGAGCGAGTGGAAATAATTTGATTATTTTTTCTTTTACTTCTTCAGTGATGATCTGTGTTTCCGAAAAATTTTCTCCTCCATGAACAACCCGATGACCCACAGCATGTATCTCATCAGGATTTTTAATCACGCCAATTACAGGATCAATTAACAGTTTTGCCACTTCTTGTAAACCATTTGCATGGTCTTTGATTTTCAAAGTTTCTTCCGTAATATGTTCTATACCATCTATATACCTTTTATGGGTGATGGTTGAAGCGTCTGATCCAATTCGTTCAATTAAACCAGTACAAATAGTAGCAGCTTTAGGCATGCTGATCAGTTGGTATTTAATGGAACTACTGCCTGAATTAATAACAAATATGTTCATCTAATTATATTAATATTTAATAGGATTAGGTATTATAAACGCAAAGTGTTTTTAGGTAGTTGTAAGGATGTGGAATTTGATGAATCATTCTTTGTAAAACATCATTGAATAATCCCTTCCTTCTGTTTCTTCTGTTGAACCTGTATTCATATTCA